>DNDO01000115.1:16837-19065 GCA_003484265.1 Anaerolineae bacterium | reverse complement strand
TCAGGGATGTTCAATCCCAGCATCCCAAGCGGACCCATCTTGCGGGTAGCCTCCCAGTTAAACTCGCTGGTTACGTCCACATCGTGGGCTTTGGGCTGAACTTCCCGGGCGACAAAATCATGCACGGTCTTTTGCCAAAATCTTTGTTCCTGGTTGAGATCAAAATCCATTTTTACTCCATTAGGTTGATATATTCTTTGAGAAGTTTTCGCGCGGTTTCCAATTGTTCGTTAGGAACAAATAATTGGACGTTTCCGAAAATATCCAGATTGGTTGGGTAGATATGTTGACCCAATGTTTCTTGAAAGAGTTCCGCGTCGTCGATGCCGTTGCCGATAAGATATGCTTTCAGCATGTCAGCCTGTGCGCGCCCCTGCACTTCGGTGAGCAAACCCCATTTGAGTTCATCCATACTTACCTCCAGATTGCAATTAACCAAACAGTCCAGATGATGTTTGGGATCATTTGTCTGATGCCAGTGCATGACGTTAGCCATCCAATGGCGGGGTGCGTTTAGCCCCGCGTACTCTCGAGCCATTGTACCAAGTAAGGGACCAAGAGAAGGCTTGGGAGAACAATTGGCAGGCTCAATGTCAGAACTGAAGCGAGATATTGAAGGATGTGTATAGCGTGCCATGCCATTTTCCAATATCCGCTTTTGTCTCGGCTTTGAGATTGCTTTCGTTGCGAAATCCACACGATACTCGCGGTTGTTTGGAACTAAATGAAGAGCCCTAGCCATGAGCTCCGCGGGTCGAACACGCCATCGCTGACCTATAACCACGTGGGAGAAGCGAGTAAGAACAAATCCGTGGACTGTCTGCGCTCTCCGAGTATGCTCGCCATCCACAAACACAGATAGGTAGATGGCTATAAATGAATACCCAGGACTCATGTGATCGGCTTAGAAGGGTGATTTTTTTAAGGAGATTTCAGTGCATGAAGCGGTTATTATGACTGGCGCTGGATACGCCGGCTATACAGGCAATTGTGCTAGAATCGGATTCAGTTGATATGCTCAGAGACAGGTTAATCACATTTCTGCAGATACGCCCGGAGGAGACACGGATGGCGGGGCTGGTGGCAGCGCTCTTCCTCTGCGTACAGGCGGGTCAGGGAATTGGGGAAAACGCGGCGTTTGCATTATTCCTTTCAAGTATCAATGTCGATTTTCTTCCCTACATGTACATGGGTTTGGGCGGGGTGGTGTTTATTGCGTCGATTGCATTTTCGGCGAGCTTGAGCCGTTTTCAAAATTCGCGCGTAATTGTCTACCTGCTTGCAGGTTCGGCATTACTTTTCACCGTTGAATGGGTTGCGATCATCCTTTTCAAACAACCTTTTTCCTACCCGTTGTTGTGGTTGACGACCTATGGAATGGCGGTGGTTCTCGGCACATTGGTTTGGACAGCCGCCGGGGAAGTGTGCGACGCTCGACAGGCAAAGAGACTCTTTCCATTGTTTACGAGCATGGGAATACTGGGAAGTGTCCTTGGAAATTTACTCACGGGGACGATTGCCTCTCTTGCGGGCGCCGAGGGACTTATCCTGTTTTATGCGGTCCTGCTTGCTGCGGCGTTCCTTCTCGCCCGCGAGATTGCGAAGGCATACTTCAAACCGGAGGCTGACAACGATAAACCGTTCAACTTGATCACTGACGTGCGCGTTGGTTATGAATTTGTGCGAAATTCACAGTTGTTTCGCTTGATAGCAGTTTCATCGGTGCTTTATTCGGTTTTGTTCTTCACTGTGGATTTTCCATTTAGCGAAAGAATTTCGGATACATATTTGAACGATGCGGCGGGACTTGCCGGCTTCAAGGGCTTGTTCACCAGCGTGACCACGGCGGTTACGTTCCTTGTATCGTTGTTGCTGGCCAACCGTTTGTATGCGCGGTTCGGAATTGTCAATAGTGTTTTGATCATGCCGATCACATATGTTGCTGCATTTGCCGTCTTCTTCGTAAGTTTCAACTTTTGGGGCGCGGTCGGCGCTAAGTTTGGACAACTGGTGATTCTCGGCGGGCTGACCGGCACAGCATGGACTGCGTTGTTCAATGTTGTGCCGCTTGAACGGCGCGGTCAGGTTTTGGCATTCAACAACGGTGTCCCTGCGCAGATCGGTGTGGTCCTTTCGGGTTTGCTCATCATCCTCAGTCGGCAACTGCTTGATACCCAGGACATCCTGTTGTTGGGGGCCATCGTCGCACTCGTTACAGTGGCAATAAC
>DNDO01000115.1:16438-16621 GCA_003484265.1 Anaerolineae bacterium | reverse complement strand
GTCGCACTCGTTACAGTAGCAATAACCATCAGAATGCGTTCTGCGTATGGAAATGCGCTTTTGAGTGCGTTGCGTGCCGGGCGGATTGAAGTTTTTACGGATGAAGACGAATCGTTCATTGGTTATAAGGAAGACCCGGGCGCGCTCCAGGGGATCCTGCGAACCTTGCAAGACCCGCGCCCC
>DNDO01000115.1:13703-16201 GCA_003484265.1 Anaerolineae bacterium | reverse complement strand
GGCGGCTTGCGGCTGAGATGCTGGCGCGAATGGGAAACATGATGGCTGTTCCCGATCTCGTTGAAAGGCTTTCGGATGAGGATGCATCTGTCCGTGCGGCGGCAACTGCTGCGTTGGCTGATTTAGGGGCAAAGGCTGTCTTCCACAAGATCATTCTGGGATTGGATGACCCGGATGATCTTGTGCGGGAGGAAACCCTCGCCTCCCTCCCCAAGCTGGGAATTGATTCTTCTCCCGACCTGGTTCGCAACCTTGAGCGTTTGCTAAAGTACAAAAACGTCAAGATCAGTTCTCATGCGGCAGTGGTATTGATGTATTTAGGTGAGACTAAAACCGCCAAATCGTTTCTTTTGCGCCTGCTCAAAAGCAAGTTCGTGGAAAAAAGGTTGACTGCATTGGATGCGATTGGTCACATTGCCGGGAATATGGTTGAAAAGTTCCCGATCAAAGTGAATTTAATTCTCGCCGCGTTGAATGACGAGTCTCCGCTAGTTCGACGTGAAGCGATTCGAGTTCTTATCGTATTGAAGGAAACTTCCGATCTTGACCCGCTCCTAACCAGTCTGGCTGATGAAGACGCCGGGGTGAAGAAATATGCGTCAGAAATATTGAAGCAGGCTTGGCCCAAGTCGCGAGCCGGAATCGTCCGCATCCTGGATGAAATGAATCAGAGGTCGATCGATGCGGCGTTGGATGCAATTCCGCCGGGCGCTCCCGATGCATTGGATGTATTGCGCGGTTATATTCAGCGTGAGGTTTCGAACATTTGGTATTTGCGTACATTGGTCAACTCTTTGGATGATAGCGGAAAGGTCGTAGCGCTTATGGCTGCGACTTTACTCCACCGCGAAAAACTTAGTGAAGAGCGGTTGATCAAAGCGGTTGGTTTATTCGGCAACCGCCGGGCGCTCGATATTGTACGAAAGACATTGAATTCTGGCGATACAAGCACGCGTGCCGCTGCGTTGGAGGCGCTCGAAACCTTGGGCGACCCGGTGATCACAAAAGAAGTATTGCCGATCCTTGACCGCGGCGGTGTCTTCACGCTTGATAAAGAGCAGAAAATGGATGTGCAGATAGTGATCGGTGGATTGTTGGAATCTGAGGATTATTGGCTGCGTGCAATTTCGGCGAGGGCTGCACTAGAACTTGAATTGATGAATTTTATCCCTGTTATACGGAAAATGAAGTCGGACCCCAATCCGCTGGTAAAACAAGCGGTAAAGGATGTGCTGGCTGGAATGAATGGCGGTGCCAGAATGAAAACTTTAAGAACCCTTTCGACCCTTGATCGTATCTTGTTGATGAGGGAAATTCCCATGTTCTCCCGATTGTCCCCTGAAGACCTTGAGAAGATTGCTGAGGTGGCTGTCGAGCAGTTATTCTCCAGCAAGTCCTTCATTTGCCATGAAGGCGAGCACGGAGACTCGTTGTTCATCATTGTTCACGGTCAAGTGAGTGTCCTCAAGAAGACGGAAAACGATCAAACGACCCTCGCTATTCGGCGGGATGGGGAGTTTGTGGGCGAGATGGCGATCCTTGAGTCACCATCGATTCGTTCCGCCACTTTACAGGCCGCTACGGATGTGAGGATGCTCGTCCTTGACGGGGAATCTTTCAAAGCCATTCTTCGAGACAGACCGGAAGTGGCGATCTCTGTACTGCAACATATGTCCCGCCGTGTGCGCGACCTGAATGAACTCGTCGGCGCGGCGGGTTGATGTAAATATATTATTTATGGAGTGATGTTATATGGCGAATAAAAAAAAGATCGAAGAAAGATTAAAAGCACAGCAATCACAACGGACTGAAACGATAATAAAGTGGGCAGGTGGCGGATTGATCGTGCTAGTCCTGATCGCGCTTGTTTGGCAGTTGGTGCCAGGGAAAAATTCAAATGAGGCACAACCTCCTGCAGAAATTCCGCCGGTTGCAGAAGTACCATTGGATGTGCCGGAGTCTGCGGCTATCCCTCAATCATCGGTAAAACAGTATGACGAATATCCGCCCATGACAGTTGATGTTGCAAAGAAATATTTTGCCAACTTCACACTGGCAAAAGGAGGAGAGTTTACGGTTCAATTGTATCCCGATAAAGCACCGCGGACCGTGAATAGTTTTGTGTTCCTCGCGCGCGATGGGTATTTCGACGGCGTGACGTTCCATCGTGTGCTCGAAGGTTTTATGGCGCAGGGCGGCGATCCGACAGGTACGGGAAGCGGCGGTCCCGGTTACAAGTTTGAATATGAAGGGAATGATTTGAGTTTTGATAAAGCAGGTGTTGTCGCCATGGCAAATACGGGTCCCGCAACACCCACGAATGGGAGCCAGTTTTTTATTACATTCGATGCCACTCCGCAATTGGATGGCGGATACACCATATTCGGGCAGGTGATCGAAGGGATGGATGTGGTGGATGGAATTACGCGTCGCGACCCGAACACTTTCCCGGATTACGAAGGGGATGTGATAGCGAGTATAACGATCACGGAAGAATA
>DNDO01000115.1:10144-13442 GCA_003484265.1 Anaerolineae bacterium | reverse complement strand
GCAGACGGGTCCTCCATCATTGAGAAGTCCCAAACATCCATGCCCATTTCAATGTTGACTGGCATGTTCAATCCCTCGGTAGCCTTCGCTTTTGTCATTTCGATCATAGCGGGTCCATATGGGCAGAATGGGGTGGTCAAGATCATTTTTAGATGTCCGATGCCGCTCTCGTCTATGGAAACGTCGCGCACCAATCCCAGTGCGATGATGCTCAATCCGATTTCGGGGTCGATCACCTCAGATAGCCGGGCACGTGCGTTTTCCACCATTTCAGGGTGGGTATCATGGAGCGTCCATTTGATTTCGTTGATAGTCTCTTCTGTCATTATTATCCTCGTTGTAGACCTCGCTAGAGGTCCTTGAAATTAAATTTTTACTGCTGTTGGGTGCACTACGTAAGTACAGTGAGTATTTCCGTCAAGAATACATTGGATTTTGTTCGCTGGTAATGCCAGCATTTTGGATATCAGGGTTTGGTCTACGGTGCAAACTTCCGGGTGTGCGATTCCGATTTGATGATACGGGCAGGATATCTCGTGGATCTGATAATCGTCGCCCTTCTTTTCCCATTCAACAGTAAAGCCCTCTTTCCCCAGCATTTCTTTTACGAATTCGAGCCGTTCTTCCATATCCATCCCTTGTATCTGGTCTGAATATTCGCTTGCCATGTCCTCAGCGATCTGGCTGAATAAATTGGCTACCGCGGGGGCCGGCAGGGTTTCCTTCATCTGGGACAACAGGCGGGTGGTAAGTTGAAGGTACTTTGTCGGGAATTTCTCCATGCCATCCTGGGTCAGCGAATATGCCAACCGTGGACGTCCAACTCCATGTCGTTCCTCCTCCGCCGAGATCAATCCTTCCTTTTCGAGGTTGGAAAGGTGATGCCGAACGGAAATCGGGTTAATCCCAACGCCCTCGGCAATCTCGTTGATGGTAATCTTCGGCTTGCGGAGCAGGGTTTGGAGGATTTTATCCTTCGTACTTTTCATATTGCGAGTATAACCTTCCCCTCGAGTATTGTCAATATACTAGAAAAATATCATAAATATTGACTTTTCTATCTCCCCCTGCTATAATCGCGGTTGAAACGATAAAAACGCCAGTAATGGCTTAAACTGTTAGGAGCAAATACGAATGTCTCAACTTGAAATTAAGAATCTGCACGTTAGCATCGAAGGAAAGGAAATTCTTAAAGGTCTCGATCTCACCATTGAACAGGGCAAAGTCCATGCCATTATGGGACCGAACGGTACGGGGAAATCTACATTGGCTTATACATTGATGGGGCATCCTTCATACGAAGTCACTGATGGGGAAGTATTTTTCAAAGGTCAAAACATCCTTGAATTGGAACCCGATGAAAGGTCACGGCTTGGCTTGTTTTTGGCGTTCCAATATCCAGTCGCCATCCCTGGTGTGACGGTCGCTAACTTCCTGCGTACTGCATTGAACGCACGCCGCCGCGCGGAGAACCCCGAGGACAAAGGCATGCCCATCCCTGAGTTTCGTAAACTGCTCAAGGAGAAGATGTCAATGCTCAAAGTGGATCAGGCGTTTGCGGGTCGTTACCTCAACGATGGTTTTTCGGGCGGCGAAAAGAAACGTGCCGAGATACTCCAAATGGCAACCCTCCAGCCTGAGATCGCCATCCTTGATGAAACAGATTCGGGTTTGGACATTGATGCACTGCGGATCGTTTCTGAAGGGGTCAACACTTTGTTGAGTCAGGATTTGGGTGTCTTGGTTATCACGCACTACCAGCGTTTGTTGAATTACATCAAGCCGGATTATGTTCACATTATGCTGGACGGGCGTATCGTCGAATCTGGCGGCGCTGACCTGGCATTGCATCTCGAAGAAAAGGGTTATGAGTGGGTACGCGAGAAGTACGAAGAGACCCCGGCGTAGTTGGTTATTAATTTTTTTGAAAGCAGGTGGTGGCTGAGCGCGAAGCGGGTTGCCGTCCTGAAAGGTGAATAATATGAGTGATGATGCAAAAATCCTGGAAGATATTGGCGAATATAAATACGGTTTTCATGACCGTGATGATAATTACACGTTCAAATCCGAACGCGGACTTTCACGTGCGGTCGTTGAAAATATTTCGCGGATGAAAGAAGAACCACAGTGGATGCTTGACTTCCGCCTCAAGGCGCTCAAGCATTACGAAAGCCGCCCGATGCCGGGCTGGGGACCGTCGTTGGACGAGATCAATTTCGATGAAATTTTTTATTACGTCAAACCGACCGAGAAGAGCGAAAAATCCTGGGACGATGTGCCGGACGATATCAAGAATACGTTTGACAAGTTGGGCATCCCTGAAGCTGAACGGAAATTCCTGGCGGGCGTTGGCGCGCAATACGAATCTGAGATGGTCTACCATTCAATTTTGGAACATCTTGAGAAACAGGGCGTGGTCTTCCTCTCCATTGAAGATGGTCTCAAACAATACCCGGACCTGTTCAAGGAATATTTCGGGACGGTCATTCCCATTGAAGATAATAAATTTGCAGCGTTGAACTCCGCTGTTTGGTCGGGTGGATCGTTCGTCTATGTCCCGAAGGGTGTCACAGTTGATCTGCCTTTACAGGCGTACTTCCGCCTCAACACAGCGAATGTCGGGCAGTTCGAGCGTACGCTCATCATTGTGGATGAAGGCGCATCGGTTCATTATGTGGAGGGTTGTACCGCGCCTCAATACACAACAAACTCGTTCCACTCCGGTGTGATCGAGATCATCGTGAAAGAAGGCGCGCGTTCGCGTTACTCGACCATCCAAAACTGGTCAACCAACGTTTTCAACCTCGTTACACAGCGCGCCAAAGTGTTCAAGAACGCTTCACACGAATGGGTGGATGCTAACTTGGGTTCGAAACTCACAATGAAATATCCATCCTGTTACTTGATGGAACCAGGCGCGCGGGGCGAAATGCTCTCCATGGCGTTCGCAGGTTCCGGTCAAACACAGGATGCAGGTTCGAAGATGTATCACTTCGCTCCGAACACAACCAGCAAGATCACATCCAAATCCATCAGCAAGTCCGGCGGGCGAGCCTCTTATCGAGGAATGGTCAAAGTTCACAAGGGCGCGAAGGGCGTCAAATCCAATGTGGTTTGCGATGCGCTATTGCTCGACCCCCAATCCCGTTCCGATACCTATCCCACCATCGAAATCGACGAAGACGATGTGACCATCGGTCACGAAGCTTCAGTCAGCAAGGTTGGGGAGGAGCAGCTTTTTTATCTCATGTCGCGCGGTCTCAGCGAAGAAGCCGCCACCAGCATGGTGGTTTCAGGT
>DNDO01000115.1:0-9956 GCA_003484265.1 Anaerolineae bacterium | reverse complement strand
GCATGGTGGTTTCAGGTTTCATCGAACCGCTCATCAAGGAGCTGCCGATGGAATACGCTGTCGAAATGAACCGCTTGATCGCATTGCAAATGGAAGGAAGCATCGGCTAACATGCAGGAAAAACCAAAAGTAGTTGTTTCAAGAACACGACGGACCGGTTCCGCCGCAAAAGATTTTAACTTTGTTGAATCAGATATCCGTGCAGGAAAAGATGCAGTCGCTTCCTACCGTGCCTCGGCCTGGTCTGCTTTCAAAAAGCATTCCCTCCCCGATACGTCTCTCGAAGTCTGGCGCCGCACGGATATTCATAACCTGCCCGTTGATAAATTCAAATTCGCAGAGGAAGGCGCGTTCAATGACCTTCCCGCTGTCCGTGATGATTTGCTTAAGCCACTTACCGGCGAGCATCATGGCGGACAAATCGTCCTCACGCCCGGCGGCGTTAAAATCGACCTGGATAATAAGCTTGCAGAGAAGGGCGTCATCTTCACGGACCTTAAGACCGCGGAAGAGAAGTACCCTGAATTACTCGCAAAGATGCTTGGCAAGACGGTTAATGTCGAAGAAGGAAAGTTCTCCGCATTGGTTGGCGCCTTTGCGCAAAATGGTGTTGTGTTGTATATCCCCAAGGGACTAGTTGTCGAAGAACCGCTTCATTCCGTTCTCTGGGGTCCCGGCACAGACATTGCCCACGTTTCACACATCCTTGTCCTCGTAGATGAAGGCGCTTCTGTGACGTACGTCCACGAAGCGGCATCGCCCAACGAAACGGGATCAAATTCGATGCACGCAGGAATCGTCGAGATCCAGGTGATGCAAAATGCGTCGATGAAATTCGTCGAGTTGCAGTCCTGGGGCAAGCACGTCTGGAACTTTAGCCATGAGCGCGCCCGCGTCGAACGAAGCGGCAACCTCGATTGGATATTTGGCGCGATTGGTTCGCGCATCACAAAGAACTTTACCGAGCTTGATCTGGCTGGCGAAGGCGCACAGGGACGCATGTCCGGTTTTTACTTCACCGACGGTGACCAGCATCTTGACCACGACACGCAACAGAACCATCTTGCTCCGCATACGACTAGCGACCTGTTATTCAAAGGCGCGTTGAAAGGCAAGAGCCGTTCAGTGTGGCAGGGTATGATCTATGTCGCGCCTGGAGCACAGAGAACGGACGGGTATCAGGCGAACCGCAACCTTGTTTTGAGTGACCTGGCGCGTGCCGACTCGATTCCGGGTCTGGAAATTCTCGCGGACGATGTCCGTTGTACGCACGGGGCAACCGTCGGCAAGTTGGAGGCGGAACCGCTTTTCTATCTAAAGTCGCGCGGCATCCCGCAAGCCGAAGCCGAAAAGATCGTTGTGGAAGGGTTCTTTGACCCGATCTTCCAACGTATTCCCTTTGAAGGTGTGCGCGAGCGCTTCCAGCAGTATATTGCCGATAAGATGTCTTAAACTCTAACAAAAAAACAAGTAAGTAACTCTAGAAGGATATTTCATGCCAGTAAAAACGAAAGCAAAATCAAAAGCTCAAAAAAAGACGAAGGCAGAAGGCCGCGGAAAATCAAAATCCGCCGTCCAGGCTAAATCGAGAACCAAAGCCGGCGCAAAGAAAAAAACTCAATCAACAGACAAGGTACAGGTGGTCAACCGTATCGCCGCTCCCCGTATGGAAGATCGTAAGCCGGGCAGAGCCGTACGCAATACGCCGCAATATGCTTTTATGAAGGCGCCGGGCAACCTGCATGATTTTCAAGTAGGGAAGAAGCTCGAAGTCTATTGCGACCACGATAAAAGCAAGGAACGCATCCGCGGCTGGATTGACGGTACCATAGTTCAAGTGGACAATAAAATGGTTGCCGTGCAATTTCGCTCCAACGTCTATTTGACGGACGGCTGGATGGTCCCTGACCGCATTCTCTGGTACCCGTTGAACTCCGAGCATATCCGCCAGGTGGGCGGTGCAAAATCCGCAAAAAAAGAAAAACCAATTCCCAATTATTAGCCCATGTCACTTGATGTCGGTTCCATACGAAAACAATTTCCGATTTTTCAGCGGGAGACCAGCCCAGGTGTTCCGCTGATTTATCTTGATTCCACTGCCACTTCTCAAAAGCCTATAGCTGTCATCGAAGCGATGAATGAGTATTATCGCCGCTCAAATGCCAACATCCATCGCGGCGTACATACACTTGCTGAGGAAGCCACGGCAATGTACGAGGGCGCGCGTGAGAAGATCGCTAAATTTATCAATGCGCCATCGGCAAAGCAGGTTATTTATACGCGTAATACCACCGAATCGATAAACCTTGTCGCGTATTCGTGGGCTCGCGCGAATCTCAAAGCAGGTGACCTCGTCATCCTGACAGAGATGGAGCACCACTCGAACCTCGTCCCCTGGCATATGTTACAAGCGGAGCGCGGCATCGAATTGGAATTCATCCCCGTGACGGAAGATGGTTTGCTTGACCTTTCTGCCTACAAAACGCTTCTTAATCGGACCCCGAAATTGGTCTCGTTTACGCACATGTCCAACGTCCTCGGCACGATCAACCCGGCAGGCGAGATCATTCGTCTGGCGCACGAAGCAGGCGCAATGACGTTGGTAGACGCGGCGCAATCCGTCCCGCACCTAAAGGTGGATGTGCAAGCCCTCGACGTGGACTTCCTCGCCTTCTCCGCACACAAGATGTGCGGACCTACCGGTATCGGCGTGTTATACGGGAAAAAGGACTTGCTTGAAGCCATGCCTCCATTTTTAGGCGGCGGCGACATGATCAAGGAAGTGAAACTGCGCTCATTCAGGGCGAATTCCCTGCCGCACAAATTCGAGGCGGGGACTCCCGCCATAGCAGAGGCAGTAGGTTTTGGCGCAGCCGTGGATTATTTAAGTTCAGTAGGCATGGATGCCATCTCCGCTTACGAACACGAGCTAACGGAATATGCACTCGAACGATTGATCGAAATACCCGGTGTCAGGTTGTTTGGCCCCGATGCGGAGAAGAAGGGCGGCGTAGCATCTTTTGTATTGGATAGCGTCCACCCGCATGATGTGGCGCAGATCCTTGATAAAGGGGGGATCGCCATCCGCGCAGGACATCATTGCGCACAGCCGTTACATGAAAAGTTTGGGATCCCCGCCACCAGCCGCGCTTCGTTCTATTTGTACAACACAAAGGAAGAAGTGGATTTGTTGGTGAACGGGATTTATAAAGTGAAAGAATTGTTTGGGTAGGGTATGGACGACCTTTATCGCGAAGTAATCATTGAACACTATAAGAACCCGGGCTATCGCGGGCATCTTGATCCGCATGATATCCAATTCGAAGATAACAACCCTTTATGCGGCGATCATATCGAGATCACCATCCAGACGGATGAGAACGAAAAGGTTGCCGACGCGCGTTTTGACGGACATGGCTGTGCCATCTCTCAAGCCTCCGCTGATCTGTTGATCGAATCGATCATCGGCAAGCCGCTTGACGAAGTAAAACAACTTAACAAAGATCACATCCTCGAAATGCTTGGCATAGAGCTGGGACCCGTCCGTTTGAAATGCGCGCTGCTTTCACTCAAGGTATTGAAGGCAGGTGTCTACGGTCTGGGCGAAGCCAGCGACGATCTGGTGGAATAATATATGACGTTTGATTACACAAAAATTGAAGAAGTTAAAGTTGAATATGTAGAGATCGCCCCTTTGAGTGAACTTCCCAACGGAGAAAGATTGTTTCTCGAAGTGGAAGGCAGGGCAATCGTAATTTTCAAAATCGCCGATCAGTTGTTTGCCATAGGCGATATTTGTTCGCATGACGATGGTCCGCTTGGTGACGGGGAACTGGAGGGGTACAACATCGTCTGCCCGCGACATGGTGCGGAGTTCGACGTGAAGACCGGCAAAGCAGTGCAAATGCCCGCCGTAGTGGACATCCCTGCCTACCCTGTTAAGATACAGGATGAGATGATCTATCTTGGCATACCGAAGGATTAGAAACAAGGTTTCCTGGTGGAGTCCATTTCCATGTCTGCCATTATTATCGGCGGATGTTTATTCCTGGCGATCATACTAATTTCTGGGCGTCTAACTCCAGGTTACTCTCACACTCAGCAATCAATCAGTGAATTGGGGATGTTTGGAACCGTTTATGGGCGGCTCGTGCGGTGGGTGGGATTTGTCCCTCTTGGATTAAGTTTCATGGCATTTGCCTTTCAATCAGGCGGTTTGTTCACCAATCTTGTTCCTTCCATACTCTTCTTCTTTATAGGACTTGCAATATTATTTGCTGGGATTTTTCCGACCGACCCTGAAAATCGGAGGGATACAATTCGGGGCAAGATTCACGCGAGCGCTGTAATTGCGCTTTTATTACTTCTAAGCGCGTCTCCATTTATGTTTTCGATTTCCGCAATCTATAAAAACCCTCCATCGGAAAAGTTCCTGGTGTTCTCATTCTTGATGGGCTTGCTTTTATTGACTTTTCTTATTCTTTCATCGAATGGCAATTCCGTAAGATTGGGGGTTCTTTTTCAAAAAGCTCCGACCGAGTCTGAAATAAATTGGCAACCGCTGCTAGGATTACAGCAACGGCTTCTCCTATTTTTACATTTCATCTGGTGGTTTGTCTTTTTTCAGATTCTTTGATCGTCCCTGTTCCTCTGCTATTTCCCCGCGACGGATTGAGAACTGGCAGTTGAATGGTCAACCCCTTCGATCCCCATTACATCTGGGATAAAGAACCCCGCGACTCCCATCAATGAACAGGTAATGCCAGCGATTAGAAACCAGGGCTGAATCCCAAAACGATCTGCAAACGGACCTGCAATGATCAACCCAATCGGCGAAACCAGCATGGCCGCGCTCATGATAAAGGCGAAGACACGTCCCTGCATTTCAGGGGCAATGGCGGCTTGCAAGGTCGCGCCGAATGATCCGTTGATGATCGGCAGGAGCAGTCCCATTCCCGTGTTGGCGGCGACACCGACCCAGAACATTTCCGGTGATACAAGGCCGACGGTTACCGTTGTCAGGCCCATCAAGATCAAGCCGATGTGCGCAGTCAAGACCTTGCGCTTGAAGCCGCCCCATATTCCCAATATGATCCCGCCTACAAGCGTCCCGCCTGCAAAGAGCGCCAGCCATAAGCCAAGTTGACTCGCGCCTCCTTTGAAATGATTCGTAATAAGCAGGGGAGTCAACGGCTCAGTGGCGTTGTAAAAGAAATTGATTGCCATGACCATGCCAAGCAGGATGAGAAGTCCGCGCCAGGCGATGATATAGCGGAAGCCCGCCGCGAAATCCTGCCAGAAAGTGGACGGTTCAATGGAAGCCTTGCCAGGCTGAGGGATGTGAGTGAAGGCCACGATGGTAACGGCGATAAGAGCAGTAGTAACATCGATTCCAAGGATTCCCTGCATGGGCAGGACAGACAGTAGATATGCTCCGAGCGGCGCAGAGATGATGTTCAACCCGCCATGCAGTGCCTGCGTAAATCCCTGCACGCGCGCGAGTTGTTCCTTGGGGACGAGCAAAACGACCGATGCCCCTAACGCGGATTGATGAAAGCCTCCCGCTACTGCACGGACAAATAACACAACATAAATGTGCCAGATCTGAACGATCTCCAGCGTGAACAGGATTGCCAGAATAACCGTAGCAATTGCCACTGTCGCGTCTGCGGCGATTAAGAATAGACGGCGGTTGCCCCTGTCCACCCAGGTGCCGATGAACGGCGAGAGGATTACGCTTGGCAACAATCCCATCATGGATGCGAATGCCAGGGTTGTTGCGGAGTTCGTGGTTTGGGTGAGATACCAGATAATGGCGAACTGTACCAATTGACTGCCAAGCAGTGAGATAGCCTGCCCCATCCATAAGGTGACAAAGCGGACTGCCCAATTCTCAGGGATGGGCTGGGATGATGTTGTCATGGACGATTCCTCTTTCGATGCATATATCGCCCCTCGTAAGGCTGACTGAAATAAAAATGTAGCACACGATAATTTGACTTGCACCCCTCTGCCGTATTAATTATTCTGAGGGTTATTCCCCGAACTGCCCGACAATTCTTAATATATCAAACCCCTCTGCAAATGGACGTTCCGCCAGTGCACCATGACGTACCATGATCGAACGCGTCAATTCGCTGTTGAAATAATAGCGGTCGCGGTAGGTTTCGTACTTCGATAATGCTTCGATCTTTTTGTTGACATCCTCTTCGTTGACCTCTGCCAGAAAATTCGGGAAGAAGCCGTAAGAGGAACGAACGACATCGAACCCTAAAACCGTGATACCTCGGAATGCGCGCAAGGCTTCATCAGTCATCGTGTTATGATCTTGATGTACATCCTGTTTGGAGTGCGTGAAGATCAGGTCGGGTTTGAAATCCCTGCGAAGTTTGAGGAAGTATTCGAGGATTTCCTGCCTTGCGTTGGGGAAAACGCGCGTCGTAAACGGACCCAAAACTATCTTTTCCTTCGGCACTCTCAACACCGACATTGCCTCAAAGTGTTCGCTTTTTACATTTTGCAGGTTGGGATTCTTTTGATTGTCTGAAAGCGTGACACACAATACGTCCGTCTGGCTGGTGATGTGGTGCAACAAAGCGCCGCACCCCAACTCGATATCGTCAGGGTGCGCGCCAAGGAAAAGGACGCGTTTGCCGGAGAAGTTCATAATTAAATTATGTCATTGAGAGCGTTCCTTGCAGAGCAATCCCGATTTTTACAGGAAGATTGCTTCGGGCAAAAAGCAAGAATGCCCTCGCAATGACAACTATTATTTCGTCGCTAATATCCCGCCGACGACCTTGGTCATAACCAATTCACCGTCACGTACGAACCAACTGGTGGCGACATCAGTGATCTTGCCGATCAAGACTTCGTATTCATCCTTGCCGTTGAACATGGACGTCCATAGTTTGCGGTCTTCGCTCAAGGAGGCGCGGACGTAGTCAATGAACGGAGCGACTTCTGGAAAGGTGAGGTGGTTCTCGAACTTGTGCAGTTCGGTCTTGGCGAATATCTTGTCAATGGTGTTGAAGATGTCGCCTTTAAAGCGGGAGGAGCCGGGCATTGGCGGAATTGTCGCGTCGGTGGCTTCCTTGATGATTTCATAGAACATCTGCTTATTCTCAGGCAACGGTCCCGAGACGAAGAGACGTCCGCCGGGCTTTAGGACGCGGTGAGCCTCGCCAAATGTAAAGTCCAGATCTGATGCGTAATAGATCGCGAAAGCGCTTGTGCACAGGTCGAAGGTATTGTCATCGAAGTTAAAGGGTTTGTTGAAGTCCAAGAATTGGAAGTCGATGTTCGAGCCGCGTTCCTTGTTCTTTGTGCGAGCCCTATCCAATAGTTCTTCTGAGAAGTCGCCGCCCGTGATTTTTGCCTGTCCTTTAGTATAATCGTCGAACAGAAAAGAAAGCTTGCCCGCGCCGCAGCCGACATCGAGGATGTTCATGCCTGATTTGGGTTGGAGCATTTCATTCGTCCAAGCGTCAATATTGGCGGAGCCATATTTTTCATGAATGTCGATGCGAACGAGCAGGTCTTTGCTGGTTTCTTTATAATTGATTTCCATTTGTAACTCCTTCTGTTGGTTTGCAGATTATACCAAAAATAATTCAAAATTCAACCGCTGAATTTTGAGAATGGTCGAGTAGGCGAAGTGGTTTTCTTCGTCCGTATCAAGACCAGGAGTGTTTATGAGCAAAGTAAAAACGGTAAAAGGCACCCGCGAGTTTTATCCCGAGCAGATGTTTCTACGTAACTTTATCTTTGATAAGGTGCGCGCGGCTTCGCAAATGTTCGGTTACCAGGAATGGGACGGTCCATTCATCGAGACTATTGATCTTTACGCGGCAAAATCGGGTGAGGAACTGGTCAAAAAACAGTCGTTCACCTTTGAAGATCGCGGCGGGGAGTTGGTGACACTCCGCCCTGAACTTACCCCTTCACTTGCGCGCATGATCGCTGAGAAACAAAATGAGTTGACGTATCCTGTGCGCTGGTGGTCGTTCGGTCCATTTTGGCGTTATGAACAACCGCAAAAAGGACGTTCACGCGAATTCTTTCAATGGAATATCGACATGTTGGGAGTCAACTCACCTGAAGCGGACGCGGAACTGATAGCCGTTGGCGCAACCTTTCTCCGCTCGGTTGGACTCAGCCCGGAGCGGGCTCTGATCTATGTAAATAACCGCCGCCTGATGGATTCTGAATTCGACGCGCTGGGTATCTCTCAAGAGAAAAGACTCGATGTTTCAAATTTAGTCGATCGTCGGACAAAAATGGAATCCACAAAATGGGACGCGTATGGGCTCGAAATTGGTTTGTCGCAAACACAACTCGCTGGCTTGAAGGATATCCTCGGCAACTTTGACTTATGGAAAAAAAGCGATGAGTTGACTCGTCTCTTTGCTGCGCTCGAAGTGCTGGGTGTAAAGGATTATGTCAAGTTCGACCCCAATATCATGCGAGGACTCTTATATTACACCGGCACGGTCTTCGAAGCGTTCGACACAAGCGGTTCGTTGAAACGCGCCATCTTTGGCGGCGGGCGGTACGATAACCTGCTTGCAGATGTTGGTGGACAGCCTTTGTCGGGCGTCGGATTTGCAATGGGTGATGTTGTGATCGGGATCATTCTTCAAGAGGCTGGGCTTCTGCCTGAATTTGAGCCAAGTCCAGCGCAGGTATTGGTCACTGTGTTTAATGAGTCCCTGTGGCTGGAATCTTATAGGTTGGCGGCTGAGTTGCGTATCAATGGGTTGAACGTATTGGTATTCCCTGAACCTGCCAAATTACCAAAGCAATTCAAATTCGCGGACAAGATGAAAATGAAGGTTGCAGTGACGGTCGGTCCTGATGAAGCTGAAAAAGGATTGGCGGCTGTGAAAAACCTGTCGAATGGGAATCAGATTATCGTCAAGCGTGAGGCGGTTGCGAATGAGATCAGGAAACTCTTGGAAGCATAAGAATGTCGGTATCAGTTCCGAACCGCACAACAAAAGAGCGCGGAATCTGTAACCTGGTTTGGAGTTAATCGAGCCGGGGGAGACCATGGCCGGCGAGACATTGATGATATTGAACCTTCGCTGATTTATGGTAAAATTTTGACCGCTTCCACCATGGAGCCTGTAGCTCAACGGCAGAGCGCCACACTGTGGCTGTGGATGTTGTGGGTTCGAAACCCATCAGGCTCCCTCAACCGCCCTCATAACTGAGGGCGGTTTTAGTTAACAGGTTCATCCAATTTGGGGGCGCTTCGTGAAAACACACCAGGCTTCCACTTGCCAGAGTTCCGAAGTCTCAAATAATTTGGACGACCTTTCATAAAGTGACCAAAGAGTATCTTGAATTTCGATGTAAAATTGATTTATGCCTCAAACCATCAATGTACTCTTCCTTGCGGCGGAAGCCGAACCTTTTGTAAAAGTTGGGGGACTGGGAGATGTGGCGGGAACCCTGCCGCGTGCCTTGCGAGCCTTGTCGAACGAAGAAGTAAAAGTTGACGTGCGCCTTGTTTTGCCGATGCACTCCGTCATCCGTGAAGAGTCGCTCAAGCCGCTGGGACTCTATTCGATCCCGCGCGGCAATACCGAGGTCCAAGTGGAGGCGTTCGAGGGCGCGCTGGACGGCATGCCCGTCTACTTCATCAACGGCGACCCGATCCGCGCCAGCGGCACTGTATATTCATCCAACAATAAACTCGATGCGGAAAAATACATTTTCTTTTCGCTCGCCGCATTGGAGTTCTCGCGCCATATCAACTGGAACCCGAATGTCATTCATTGTAATGATTGGCACACCGCGTCTGCCGCCTACGGCAACCTCGTTAAGCGTTGGGAGGATAAAAAGAACCGAATAGCGTCGCTTGTGACCGTTCACAACCTGCCCTTCCTCGGTCCCGATGTTAAGGAAATCCTCGAAGCCTACGGACTACCGCTTGCCAATACCGACCTGCC
>DNDO01000148.1:19131-24820 GCA_003484265.1 Anaerolineae bacterium | reverse complement strand
CGAAAGCGCGCGGAATTGCGCCGCCCTTTGCCTCAGCCACGAGTTTGCCAATTGCGAGCGCGACCAAACCCTCGGTCCCAGGATGAAGCGGAATCCATTCATCCGCTTTGGAGGCAGTTTGCGACATGCGTGATTCGAAATGGATAAAGTATCCGCGCCGTTTGGGATTGCTGCGTCGCATCTTTGCAAAGTCGCGCGTATACGCAACCGGTGAAAGCCAGGTCTCGAGAAAGTTCGCGCCAAACGAAAGGACAACATCGGCGTTGGCAAGGTCAAAGAACGGCATACCCGGTTGACCGAATAAACTCTCAGCAGCCCTACCCAATGTAGCGCGTGATTCAAACATACCCAGCGCTCCAAAACGGACAGGCGCCGGTGCACCGATCGATTTTGCGAGATCGGATACAAGGTCAAAGAGATGATCGGGAGCCATGCCCATCAGAAAGGCGATTTCAGACGGGTCATTGTTTTTCAGTCCATCAGATACGATCTGAATGGCGGTATCCCAATCCAGCGAGTCTTTTGACAGGTTGGAAGCGCGATTTTGTTTGGTTGGGAATTCAACACGATCAGGGTTATACAATCCGTGCAAGGTCGCCTGCCCACGCGCGCAAGTCTTGCCGAGATTGACAGGGTTGCTGGCGTTCCCCTCTACTTTTATTGCACGCCCCTGCATCGTGCGGACGACGAGTCCGCAAGCCGCCGCACATTCGCGGCAGGTCGTGGCGTAATAAGTGCTCAAACCATTGTAGGTGTATTCCGGCATTTCCATATACGGTTCGCGCTCGACATAACGCGAAGCCGGACCGCAGCCCGTGAGAACAGCAGTGGTCGCCGCGCCTGCAGTGGCCAGTTTGAGAAAATCACGCCGGGAAATTTTTTCACTCATAATATGTTCCTTTTCACCCGGATTAATAATGACATGTTCCGCAGTCCATCAACTTCGTGCGTTTTTCATGAAGCAGTTCAGATATATGCGGATCATCATTTGGATTGTTCTGGACGTTGTCTTCTGTGCGCTCCTTGTGGCAAGTGAGGCACCAACCCATATTAAGAACTTGAGGGTTTTCGTAAATTTCCATCTCGCTTACGTCACCGTGACAGGTCTCACAGTTCAACCCTGCCGCAACATGCGGGCGATGTGTAAAGTGGACAAAGTCCGGTACTTGTGCAACAGGCACCCAGACGATCGGCTCATTCCGTTCGACATATTCGACCAATACAGCTAGTCGTTCACTAGTAAAGGTTTTTTCTATCTGCTGATGACAGCCCCAGCATTTATTTTGTGTCGGTACACCGGAAGAAGGTCCTCGTAAAGCTCCAGGGTGGCAGTAAAGACATTGCACCCCCAGTTTCACATGGACGTCGTGCCTGAATTCAATGGGCTGATCGGGCGGCTGCTGTGTCGTGTAGATCCCATAAGCGGCAAGGCTGAACAAAGACAACGCCGCAATGAGCACACCGACCCGCCCCATTGGGCTTATCAGTCCTTCAAAAATTCTCTTGATCATGCAGGCTCCTGTAACAAGTTTTATTCGTGAAATAATGCACGAGATTATACTCAATCATATCTAAAATGTAAACATTATTATAAGTTTGTCAACCGAAAAAAAGACTTGCATCAATCAACGACCATGCTCAACGACGAAAATGTTCATCGTCGATCACTGATTCGCCGATTATTGCCAATCCCGCCAGCAACGTGGCGATTATACTTCAAAAGAACACGCGACATTTGCATTTTGTCGCATGATATACTACAGCCGCCTTATGAACAGACTCATCCGTCCTGCAATTGTCGTTGCATTAACCATCTTCCTTGCATTATCCTGCACAGTGATCGCTTTTTCAACAACCCCTCCCGCATTTAAAAATGGGAGCGGCGGGGCGTTCTTCGCTCAGGTAACACCCACCCCTCCAGTTGAGGAGGACCGCTCCGAAGTTGGTTCCACGGACGGGATCGTCGTGATGGGCGGGGTGATTGTGACGATCGTGCTCATCCCAATCCTACTACAAAGAAAAGCATGGATGCAGAAAGACCACGCTTAGCCGGAATTCCAATCCTGCGCTTTCGCAATTCGTTCGCCCAACGGGGGATGTGAATAGAAAAGCAAGACCACCCATTTCTCAGGATCGACTTCGCCGAGGTTTTGATTTGCCAGCCGTGTAAAAGCGGACGCAAACGCTTCCCGCTTGCCAGTAACCTGCAACGCGTATTCGTCAGCCTTTCTCTCCCTCCAGCGGGATAATCCGTTTTCGAAAGGCATCGAAACAAGTCCGAATACGCCGAGGATGATACCAAGTGCCGGGAATGCGGCAACATCACCGGGGGATGTAAAACCGAAATAACCGATCGCCCAATTCAAACCCAAAGATGCAATATATAGTCCAACCGTCGTACTGATCGTGCTAAACACGATAGACAGGGGAATATCGCGATTGACGTGGTGCCCCAATTCGTGCGCCAGCACGGTCTCGATCTCGTCCGGAGAAAATTCATCTATAAGAGTATCGCCCAATACAATGCGGCGCGTGTTGCCGACACCCGTCAACGCGGCGTTGGCAGACTTCGTCCGCTTGGACATATCGAATTTGAATACACCGCGGACTTTTGTGTTGGCTTGTTTTGCAAGCGCAAGCAGACGGTCTTCCAATTCCTTGTGCTCATCTCCCAACGGGACATATTTATTGAACAACGGCATGATAAGGATCGGCGCAAGGTTTGAGAGTAACACACTGAATACCAGCATCCCGCCGGCTGCCCACAGCCACCACAATTCGCCGGTAACCCTCAATGCAAAATAAAGCAATTCGAGCAGGACCAGACTGATGGGAGTCCCAACCGCCAGCCCTTTAACCTGATCTATAAACCAGTCTCTGAGCGTCTGGTTGGATTGTCCAAAACGGTGCGGCAGAATAAATCCGCTGTAATAACTAAGAGGGGCATTGACGAGGAAGTAGGTACCGCCGAAAACTGCAACGAACGCCGGAACAAGAAGCCATTCGTTGGTCGTGAATGTCGTCAGCCATGCGCGCAACGAAATTGCCCAGCCGAGGAATAACCAGCCAAGCGCATAGACCGCGCTAAAGGCTGTTTCTGCCAGCCACAATCGGCGGCGGATGCGGGCATATAGTTTTGCTTGTTTTTGCTTTTCAGGGTCGAGGGTGGTCATTTGGAATTTTCCTGTTCGCCTGCAAGCAGCGCAATAATATCTTCCGATTTCATCACTTTGCCATATGATTTCAACGCAGCGAGAAACGACTTGTGCACCAGATCAGCGGGGATGACCGTATCCCCATGCTTCAGATCTCGTGTTGCACACGCGTCTTCGGCGACGATGACCTGAAACCCAAAATCGGATGCAGCGCGGGCTGTGGCATCCACGCACATGTGAGTCATCATGCCGGTAATCACAACGCGCTCGATCTCCCAGCTTCTCAAGAGTTCGAGCAGGTTCGTATTCAGAAATGAGTTAGGCTCATGTTTGTAAACGATAGGTTCACCCTCAAAGTGCGCGACAATATCATGGATGTCTGACCCCGTGCTGCCCTTAACGAAGAATGCCGCATTTGGATCAAGTTCAATATGTTGGATATGGACATGGTGTCCGCTGTTGTGTTCGCGAAAGCATTGGAGAAGCTGGTACGCCTTCTTTGCGGCTTCTTCCGGGTTCGCCAATGGATACTTGCCGCCGGGGAAATAATCCTTTTGAATATCGATCACCAGGAGCGCTGTTTTCATTTTATCCTTTCATTCCGAACAGGTATCGTAAGGCGCCGATCCGCTTTACAACGAATTCATAAATAAACATAATGACCGCGAAGTTGACCATAATCATGAACAGGAATTTCGGAAACGCGACGATATTCCAATCTGCAATGAAGAAACCTAGGGTCACGATCACAGTTTGATGCAAAATATAAAACGGCAGGACCGCCTCATTCGCGTAGTTTAGGAAACGATTATTGAAATTGAGATGGCGGGAAGCGAATCCGAGGAAGGTCAACATCCATGCCCATGTGTTGAACCCGCGGATCCATGCAAAGCCGGGATTGTATGTAGAAACGTCCATGCCGAGGACGAGGTAAAAACCTCCGAAAAGCGCGACAAGACTCAAGGTCAGAGAAAGGAAGCGCTGGCGTTCGATGGCTGACCGATAACGGTCATCCATCACAAGGATATAACCGAGAATGAATATCATCAAGTACGTCAATGGACTCCAACCGCCAAAACTACGAATTCCAATCGAATCAGGGAATTGGTTGACGATCATTTCAACCAACGCGATGGGAATGAAAAATAGAAACACCATGCCAGGCTTTGCAAGTGTTTCTGCCAACCGAGTCATGAATGAGTTTTCGTTCTTCCACTTGATAAATAGCGGCAATGTGAGCCACGAAAAAAGGAAGAGCATGAGCAGGTACCAGAGATGCAAACCCATCCACGCGAAGTTGCCGCCGAAGCCATACCAACCTTTGAAGTACTGCGGGACGAACTGCCAGAATGTTCCTGTGAACTGGTCATGTGTGACGCGTTCGATATATACTTGAATGATGATATGTGTGAAGATGCCGAACCCCA
The DNA here is from genome assembly GCA_003484265.1 of Anaerolineae bacterium. Lineage (GTDB taxonomy): Bacteria > Chloroflexota > Anaerolineae > Anaerolineales > Villigracilaceae > Defluviilinea. Next base: position 20,238 of record DNDO01000148.1, on the reverse strand, counting down.
ACGGGACCAACAACCGGTTGACACGCTCGCGTATGAATTGATTGCCTGTCCGATGTTTGAGCGAGTAGTAGATTGCATATGCAGACAAGACAAAGAACAGCGGCATGATAAATTGATTAAGGATCGCCACAAATACCGTCATGCCAAAATCATCAGTCATGTTTTTTACATGCCAGTCTTCATCATTAAAGAAACGCGCATTGTGGAATAAAAAGATACCCACCATACCAAAGATACGCAGCCAATCAAGATCATAAAAACGCTTATTCTCAACCATTCATTTTCTCCCAAAATCCGCGATGTTCTCGCCCCACAGGTCGGTTTTCCATTTCAAGACTGCATCATCGCGCAATTCATTTTCCGCAAGCCAATTCTCAGCACTGCGTATCAACATGAATATCGGCGCATTACTGGTTGTATGTTTCAACTTCGTTTTGCATTTTCCAGTGTATACCCACGCGATTGCATTCTCTGAATCGGAATATATCGGGACTTGTTTATTGTGCTTCAATAACCATGTCAGGGCATGGACAATGGCGAGAAATTCACCAACATTATTCGTCCCGTCGGGGAATGGTCCGATCTTAAAAAACTCCTCACCCGACTCAAAGAAAACGCCGCGATATTCCATTTTTCCCGGCGAGCCACTGCACGCCGCATCTACACAAATGGACGGGCGAACCGGCTTCACGCTGGCGTCTTTCCACTTGCCCAAAGAGGACGACTTCCCTTTATACGCTTCATACTTCGAGTTGTACGCTGTCTCCGCCTCTTTAAGTGAACCGAACGCCTTATACTCCGCCGCGACAAATCCCTTCACCTGCTTTTCGCATTCCGACCAGGATGTGAATATGCCGGTCTTTCGTCCCTTCCAGACAACGTAATATTTTTTCTTCGGCATGGTGAACTACGCGAATCTAATTATTTATCCTTGTCTACCCACCCCTGCTCTTCGACGGACATGAATATATCCGTGGCAGAGATCAGGCCGACCAGGACACCGCTCTCATCCAATACTGGCAGGTGATGAATATGACGCTCGCCCATCAGTTTTGAGCATTCCTTGAGAGTCCAATCGAGGTTCGCGGTAACAATGGGACGAGACAT
>DNDO01000148.1:16045-18841 GCA_003484265.1 Anaerolineae bacterium | reverse complement strand
ACCGCATCCACAACCACACTGTGGATCTTGCGTCGGCGCATCAACGTCAGCGCATACGAGACGCTTGAATCTGGGTCTACGACAACAACAGGGCTGGACATCCAATCTCGGACTAGGTGTGGCATTTTCTCCTCCAATAATTAATAATTCGCATCCCGAAAATTTCGGGGAGTTGTGAGCGCATTCGAACCGCGGGTTTCATGCAGATCATCCTTCATTTACGTTGCTTCGACCAGGATGAAGGTTATATTATTTTACAACCAATTCCACCGAGTCCATTGCGAATAACGAACCGTCCTCAGCGCTGACGTCCTGCACCTCGATGCGGATCACCGCGCCGGACAATATATTCCCCAGCCTGATGGTTTCATCGAACGTACCTGGCGCGCCTAGATCAGGCGCGGATACCGTGATCGAACCGATAGCCAGCTCCACCCCGCCGACATCGAGGATTCTATAAACAAGGTTATTTTCGAACGGTGCGATAGCAACACTCCCCTGGATCTGTACAGAGCTAAATACCTCTGTTCCATTCGCGGGTGACTCGATGGTTATCGTACGCGGCCTATCATCCGGCGTGAAAGTGACGTAATCGGTTATGTCCAATTGGTTGTTGATCAACTGGTAATGCCGAATCGTATGCAGTGTAGGACAGCACATCGGTTCATCGGTTTTATGAATTGTGGCATCCAAAAAGATGCCCTCGTCGTCAATGGAAAACCTATTCAACTGCGGGCGGTCATCCACGAGGGCAGACGTTCGAAATACAAGTTCACCGTTTATTTCAAAATATAATGCAAGAAAGACAAATGTCCCGGTACCTCCATAATTTTCAGCCACAAGTGCACTATATTCATCCACACCGTCATTATTCAAATCGCCGCGAGTGGTGAAGTCCGTCATCATGATCGAAACGAAGTCTTCGCTCCCAGGTATTCCCTGTTCAAATTTGCCGTCTGTTAACTGCACAACGCGCAATGCATCTAACAAACCGAGTTGGTAATCCGCGTTGCGCAGGCGGGTTACGTAATCGGGCGCTGGCGTCGGCGTATCGGGAAGGGAAATTTCTTCGATAACTGAATCAGGTGTAGGGGAGACTGAATCGAAACTTCGGCAGGAAGCCGACAACAGACAGGCTATTACTATCCAAATTATGGAACGACGGGAAACCACGTAGCACCTCCATCACCTGTCTTATATAATGATCGATGATTGGTTGGATCCAGGGTCAACACCCAGCCAGTAGACAAATCTACAAAATCCATGCTTGCGAACGTATCGCCGAATTGAACGTCGGGCGGGATAATACTCCACGTGCGAGCCGCGTCGCGCGTGACGTAAAACTGGCTCCCGTTATAAATGACCGCATCCTCCGCTGACATAAAATCCGCGGACCCGGCGTCGGGGATCAACGTGGGCGTCAAGGTCCACGTGTTCCCCGCATCATTCGACGTGTAAACTGCAAGGTTGATCGCATCGGACGTCATGCGCATGGTTAAGAACGCATCAGTGGGTGAAACGAATTCAACCTGCTCGATGGTCAATTCTGTATTCTCTGATCCGGGCAGCAACGGAATTGAAGCCTGCTCCCATAGATGACCGGCATTTTCGGTGCGGTAAAGGTAAGGTGTTCCCGGCGCGTACACGATGCCATACACCCACGCGGAAACCATGCTGGGGGAGGCAATACCATATTTGAGCCCGCCAAGCGGAAGCGAATCACCAGCGTTCGGATGATTGGGATCGTTAACATATGTTTGATGCCATTCCACGCCGCCATCGGTTGTTTGATAAACGGCCACCGCATTGGAGCCTGCGCCAACGCCGAGGTCGGCGAGAGCCCATCCATTATTTGCATCGAGAAAGCGAATGCGCCCGCTGCTGAACGGCGAATCGAACTTCATCCATGTCATACCTCCATCTGTTGTGCGGTATAAGTATCCGCTATTGGGGTAGTTATCAATATTTGGTATATGCAACCAGACATGATCGTTATCCAATACAAAGAGGTTGACTGTGTAACCCGCCTCGCTGACGCTGGGAGGTGTGACGTCATACCACGTGATACCTCCGTCGTTCGTGCGAACGATCCTGGTCTCGGTCACACCCCATCCATCCAACGAATTAAGAAAGCGGATGGAAACAAGAGACGGATATTCATTTAGAGGCGCGTCGATCTCTGGAGGAGATGGTGTATCGGGCGAGTAGGGCGCGGGTGTGGATTCATCTGATTGCCTGGGTGATCCTTCGGATGATTGCGCAGTACATGAGGTTGACAATAATGAAAGAAGAAATAGGAATGTAAGTATCCGTTGCATGCACGCATCTCCAATTATTCCGAAATTCAAGTCACAGGTCAGATCTTTGATTTGTAACTTTCAAACCTTCAGCCAATAAATTCAACAACCGTCGCTTCGCCCTGACCAACACCAACGCAGAGCGTTGCAAGCCCGTACTTCACATTCTTGCGCAGTCTCATCTCATGGAAAAGTGTCGTCACCAACCGCGCGCCTGAACACCCGAGCGGATGCCCGATGGCTATCGCGCCGCCATTGACATTGACGATCTCTGGATCAACATGTAGATCTTCTAATACTGCGAGGGATTGAACGGCGAAAGCTTCATTGAGTTCAACGAGACCGATGTCCTTCATTTGCAGACCTGCGCGTTGGAGCACTTTCTTCGTGGCAGGCACGGGACCCAGTCCCATCACGCGCGGAGGGACGCCCGCCGATGCAGACGCAAGGATTCGCGCTAGAGGTTTAATCTTTAGTTCTTTGGCTTTCTCTTCGCTCA
>DNDO01000148.1:3954-15787 GCA_003484265.1 Anaerolineae bacterium | reverse complement strand
CCCGCCGTGACCGTTCCGCCTTCCATGGCAAACGCAGGCTTGAGTTTTGCCAAGGACTCCAATGAACTGTCACGCCGCGGACGTTCGTCCGTGTCCACAATTTTCGAATCGCCTTTTCGCTGTGGAATGGCCACCGAGACGATCTCTTCTTTGAATCTTCCCGAATCAATGGCGGCAATCGCAAGCTGATGACTCCGCAACGAAAAAGCATCCTGCATTTCACGTGTAATATGCGGACGTTCCTTCGCAATGTTCTCCGCTGTTTCGCCCATGGACTCGGTTCCGTGCATCTCTTTCATTCTCGGGTTTGGATAGCGCCAACCCAACGTCGTGTCCCAGGCTGTGAGGTTTCCGAACGAGAAACCCGCTTCAGATTTTGGAATCGAATATGGCGCGCGGCTCATGGATTCGACTCCGCCTGCGATATACACATCCCCTTCACCGGCTTTGATCGCGCGCGCAGCCTGGTTGATGGCGTTCAAGCCCGATGCACATAAACGATTAACCGTAACACCTGCCACTTCCACCGGGAGCCCTGCCAGCAGTGCCGCCATACGCGCTACGTTGCGGTTGTCCTCCCCTGCTTGATTCGCGCACCCAAAGAAAACTTCTTCGATGAGAGCAGGGTCAAGTTTATTGCGTTGAACAATCTCTTTTATAACGAGGGCAGCCATATCGTCCGGACGGACCGAAGCGAGCGCCCCTCCCAAAGCGCCGACCGGCGTACGGATCGCATCCACGATGACAACATTTGTCATAAATATCTCCAGCTATCTACAAACATCTTTACTTGATACAGGTGTGTTCGTTATGAAAATATACCTGTATTTATAACGCCAAACCATTCCAACAGCAGCCATATAACGATGGCAGCCTGCACAACGATCCAAAACCAAAATGTGCCCGGGTGGGTTTTACGCGAGAGCGCTTTGCCGCGCGCCCCGTTCTGCACCACGATCGAGCCTGTATAAAATTCATATATCATCACGCCTGCTACGATCACTGCAATGAATAGCTCCATACTTCTCCTTTTTCTTGAATTATACCTTTTACAAAGGGATGATCTTTATACTACTTCATTATGACGCTTGTTACTACACATAAAAAACAAACAAGGTCATAATGAAGATGCGGTATTCCCGCTAAATAATATCCAACATCTCATATAAGGAGCGCCAATGCCTGCCAAAGGTTGGATCAAAGTCAGCGATACCTATTGCAAGGGTTGTGAATTGTGCCTGAGTGCATGTCCACAGGGAGTGATGGAAATGGACATGACGAGACTTACCCCCAAGGGCTGCCACCCCGCGCACACGTTCAAGGACGGTTGCACGGGGTGTGCTATTTGCGCGATTGTTTGCCCGGATGCGGCGATCACAGTGTATCGTGAAATAATCAAAGTTCCCGAAACGGTTGCTCAATCATAAGGGCGTAGCATTGCTACGCCCCTACTTTTATGGAGAAACGAATGACACGTGAATTATGGAAAGGCAACGAAGCGATTGCCGAAGCCGCCGTCCGTGCGGGGCTGGAAGCATATTTCGGCTATCCCATTACCCCGCAAACGGAGATTCTTGAATATCTTTCCCGGCGTATGCCCGAACTGGGACGCACTTTCGTGCAAGCCGAATCAGAGCTGGGCGCGATCAACATGGTCTACGGTGCAGCATGTACAGGTGTTCGCGTTATGTCTACATCATCGAGCCCCGGCATAAGCCTGATGCTCGAAGGTATTTCCTACATCGCCGGCACGGAAGTCCCGGCAGTACTCGTCAATGTCATGCGTGGCGGACCCGGTCTCGGCAATATCGCGCCCGCACAGGGTGATTACAACCAGGCGGTGCACGGCGGCGGACACGGAGACTACCAACCCATCGTGCTCGCGCCCGCATCCGTACAGGAGGCAATTGACCTGACAGTTCTATCCTTTGACCTCGCTGAAAAATATCGCGCGGTCTGTATGCTCATCCTCGACGGATCCATCGGGCAGATGATGGAACCAGCGCAAATGCCCGAGATGATGGAAGTCAAACGCGCAAACTGGGACTGGGCAACAGACGGGCGCATGGGAAAACGCGAACGCCGCATCTTGACCTCTATCTATCTTGATCCTGTTCAAGAAGAGAAGATGAATCTGAGGCTTTTATCCCGCTGGCGAACCATTCAACGCGAGGAAGTCCGCTACAAGGAATATTTCCTCGATGACGCAGAATATGTCATTATCGGTTTTGGCACGGCGGGGCGTGTGGCGTTATCTGCGGTACGACAGGCACGTGAGAAAGGGATCAAGGTGGGTTTGTTGAGGCCGATCACTGTCAGCCCGTTCCCTGTTGAAGCGATAGAGCAGTTGACAGGGAGAGTGAACGGAATCCTCGTCACAGAGATGAACTCCGGGCAAATGCTCGAAGATGTTCGCAGGGTAGTGAAGGGACGAGTCCCCGTTGAATTCTACGGGCGAATGGGCGGCGTGGTTCCCCTGCCGGATGAGATCCTGCGCGAGGTCCAACGGATCACATCTAGCAAATTGGACGTACGATCAGATCCGCGTGAAGAGTGGTATGAGCGCATGGTTGGGATGAGGTAATTCAATGGCGACAAAGAATTTGGTATACGAAAGGCCCGAAGGCTTTACCGAAACACCTACGCATTACTGCCCCGGGTGTACACACGGCGTGGCACATCGGTTGGTCGCGGAAGTATTGCAGGAAATGGATGTGATCAACAAGACCATCGGCGTTGCGCCCGTGGGATGCGCTGTATTCGCATACAACTATTTCGACGTCGATTTCGTCGAGGCTCCACACGGACGCGCGCCTGCAATGGCAACAGGCGTCAAACGCGTATTGCCTGACCGCATCGTGTTCACATATCAGGGCGACGGCGACCTCGCCTCGATCGGCATGGGAGAGATCGTCCATGCGGCGGCGCGCGGCGAGAACCTGACCGTGATATTTATCAACAACGCCAACTACGGCATGACGGGCGGTCAGATGGCTCCGACCACTTTGCCGGGCATGAAGACAACTTCATCTGCTTTGGGGCGCGATGTGGAAGTGCATGGTTATCCGATCCGCGTATCTGAAATGCTCGCCACCCTCGATGGTGTTGGATACTGCGTGCGGCGCTCATTACATGACCCTAAGAATATTCGGCTGGCGAAGAAAGCCATCCGCACGGCTTTTGAAACCCAGGCACGCGGACTCGGCTTCTCGATCGTTGAGCTGCTCTCCACGTGCCCGACAAACTGGGGCATGACCCCTGTCGAATCGCTGAAATTCGTGGAGGAGCACATGGTGCCGGCCTATCCGTTGGAAGACTTCAAGGTGAGTGAAGCGATCAAACAAGTAAAGGTTTAAGAGAGTTGAGAACAAAGAATTATCTCTACAACGACCTGATCACTACTCTCTGTTCTCCGCTCCGAAGGAGCAACATGCAAAAAGAAATCATCATCGCGGGCTTTGGCGGACAAGGCGTTCTGTTCAGCGGACAAGTCTTAGCTTATGCCGCAATGGACTCAGGTTTGGAAGTAACCTGGATCCCTTCCTACGGTCCCGAAATGCGCGGCGGGACAGCCAACTGCACAGTTATTATTGCAGACAATGAGATCGGCTCGCCATTGGTCAAGAATCCCCCGCTGGCGATTGCGCTCAACCTGCCATCGTTCGATAAATACGAAGATGTGCTCGCAACAGGAGGAACGCTGATCGTCAATCAGTCCATGGTGGATCGTGAAGCGAAACGCGATGACATCAATGTCATTCTTGTGCCATGCAATGGGATCGCCGAGGAGATCGGCGACAAGAAGTTAATGAACATGGTCGCTGTCGGCGCGTTATTGACGGCGCTGCCTGAATTGACATTGAAGGATATCGAGAAGGCATTGGAAGGTCATTTACCCGGGAGACACGCGCATCTCCTGCCGAAGAATTATGAAGCGCTGATGAGAGGTTTTGAAACCGCGTCGGTTGCAGCTGTTCCAATAATCTAGCTCTATCATCAACAAGTTGAAAGGAGCAAACATGAAAGGCAATGATAAATTGATAGGTTTTTTGAACGAACTATTGGCTGATGAACTCACAGCCATCAGTCAGTTAATGGTGCATTCGGAGATGTGTGCTAACTGGGGGTATGAGCAGCTGCACAAAAAAATTGAGAGCCAGGCCATTGAGGAAATGCATCACGCTGAATGGCTCATCCAGCGCATCTTATTCCTGGAAGGATTGCCAGTCGTCACCAAGCTCAACGAAATGAAGATCGGTCGAAACGTGCTCGAAATGCTCACGAATGATCAGAACGCAGAACTGGACGCGATCCGTTCGTACAACGAGGGGATCACACTGGCAGGCAACAGCGGCGACCAGTCCACCGCAGATCTGCTGACAACCATCCTCAAAATGGAAGAGGGTCACCACGACTGGGCGCAGAAACAACGCACCCAGATCGAGCAAATGGGACTGGAAAACTACCTGGGGCTTCAAATAAATCCTTGATCCCGCTCTACCAATAAGTAGAAGGAAACAAAGAACCCGCCTCTCGCGAGAGGCGGGTTCTTTGTTTATTGTGTAAAATTACAAAAATTATGGGCTGAGAGACTACTTATTGGCTTGGAGGAGAGATGCACGAAGTCACATTACTGATAAACATCGTTGTCGCATTGGTGGTGGCATTTGTCGGGGGAATCGTTGCCCGTCGTATTGGCTTGCCTACCATTGTCGGATATTTACTGGCGGGGATCGCCATCGGTCCATTTACGCCGGGCTTCGTGGGAGATACGGGAACGATCGGCCAGCTTGCAGAACTGGGCGTGATCTTTCTGATGTTCGGCGTCGGCTTGCATTTCTCGCTTGGCGATCTGTGGAAAGTGCGCTCCATCGCCATCCCTGGCGCGCTCATTCGTATTACGGTCACAATTTATCTTGGTTACTCGCTCAGTCAGTTATGGGGATGGTCGGCGAGTTCCGGGATCGTGATCGGTCTGGCGATCTCGATTGCAAGTACCGTTGTCCTTTTACGCGGGTTGATGGACAACGGATTGTTAAACTCACTTCACGGGCAAGCCGCGGTGGGATGGGTGGTGGTGGAAGACATCGCCACCGTTTTGATATTGGTGCTCATGCCCACACTGGCAAATACAACAGGCGTCTTCGACTGGCGAGAACTTGGCGTCACCCTTCTGGAGGCAGGGGCATTCGTCCTATTGATCGTATTTGTTGGGCGCAGGTTAATTCCCTGGCTATTACTTAGCATTGCACATACACGTTCCCGCGAACTCTTTATTCTTGCCATTCTTGCGATCACGCTTGGCACAGCGATGGGTGCGGCAGAACTGTTCGGCGTTTCGCTTGCATTGGGCGCGTTCGTGGCAGGCATCGTCGTCAGCGAATCGCCGCTGAGCCACCAGGTCGGCGCAGATGTCTTTCCTTTTCGCGAGGCGTTCGCGGTGCTTTTCTTCGTATCCATTGGGATGCTGGTTGACCCCATTTACCTCATCAACAACATGGGATACGTGCTGGTATTGACCGCCCTGATCGTGGTGGGACGGTCAATTCTAACGTTGCTGCTTGGCTTTATATTTCCCTGGCAGGCGCGCACTACTTTGGTTGTCGCCGCCGGTTTAAGCCACATCGGCGAATTTTCATTCATTCTTGGTCAGGCAGGTATCAATCTTGGACTGCTCAATCAGGAACAGTATTCATTGATATTGGCAGGATCATTGCTATCGATCACGGTCAACCCTCTGATGTTTCGCCTCATCAACCCGACCGAGAGACTGCTTCAAAAAATCCCGACCCTTTGGCGTCTCTTCAACCGCCACGGCCCCGCTCCGCTTCCAGTGGAGGAGACGATAAAGGATCACGTAGTAATTGTCGGCTACGGAAGAGTCGGGCGTCACATCGTGAATCTGTTGGGCGAAATGTACATCCCATATCTAGTCATCGAAGCAGATGCAGACCGCATCGAAGAATTAAGCCGGCGCGGAGTTCCCATCCTCTATGGCGATGCTTCCAACTCTGAAGTTCTCACACACGCCGGGCTGGAACGCGCCCGCGCGCTCGTTGTTGCGGCTCACGATGAGTCTTCCAGCGAATTGGTTGTTGCAGCCGCGCGGGACATCGCTTCGAATCTTCACATTGTTGCCCGCGCCACCACGGAGGAAGGCATCAAACAGCTCGCCCAACTTGGGGCGCAGGACGTCATCCATCCTGAGTTAGAGGGCGGACTGGAAATCGTGAGGCATACCCTGCTTGCGCTGAACTTCCCTGTGCATGAGATCATGCGCTACATGGACGCCGTGCGCCACGATCATTATGATATGCAGGTCAATACCGAAGAGGAACACCGCCTGTTACACGACCTTATTAACGCCAGCGGAAATATCGAGGTGACCTGGCTCCAACTCCAACCCGACACTTCAATTGTGGGTCGCACACTGGCGGAAGCCAACCTGCGCGCCCACACCGGCGCTTCGGTCGTGGCGATCATTCGAAAAAAGGAAATGCTGGCGAATCCGAAATCCATGACGGTTTTCGAAGCTGGAGACCGTATCGGGTTTATCGGTGACAAGGAACAGATCGGAAAGGTCGAGAAATTACTATTAAAAACAGATGTCAGCGCAATGGGCGTCGAATGGGAGACGTAAAGATAGAAGGGTGATTTTCTATGATGCTATAATGAAATCATCAAATATTAGCCTTATGTATATTGGAGTTCAACATGGCAGAATATGATTATGATCTTTTGGTAATCGGTTCGGGTCCAGCAGGGCAACGGGCGGCGATCCAGGCGGCAAAACTCAACAAGAGGGTGGCGGTCGTCGAACGAAAGACAATTCTGGGGGGCGTATGTATCAATACAGGCACCATTCCAAGCAAAACATTACGAGAAGCGGTTATGCATCTTTCGGGGTATCGTGAGAGGAGTCTGTACGGCGCGTCGTATACAGTCAAGCAAAACATCACGATGGCTGATCTTATGTACCGCACCGATCACGTCATCCAACACGAACTCGACATCGTTCGCCACCAACTCCTGCGCAACCACGTTGAACTGATCTCTGCCGAAGCTTCCTTCGTGGACCAGAACACTGTCCGCTTGAAATTTGTGGACGAACGCGGCTGGCGCGACGTCAGCGTAGCGCACATCGTCATTGCCACCGGAACCAGCGCAACGAAAACCGACCGCGTCCCTCTCGACGGGAAGCGGGTCTTCTTGAGTGACGACCTGCTCAAGATCGATCATTTACCCCGCTCACTGACGGTCGTCGGCGGCGGAGTCATCGGGCTCGAATATGCCTGCATTTTTTCCACGCTTGGTGTGCGCGTTACGGTCATAGATAAACGCCGCAAACTTCTCCCATTTGTAGATGAAGAGATCATAGACACGCTTATGTATCATCTCAACCAAAACCGCGCCATCCTGCGTCTCGGTGAAGAAGTGGAAGCCATCGAACCGATCACCGATAACGCGCATGGCGAACGAGTAAAGATCAACCTCGCCAGCGGTAAACAGATACTTACCGAAATGGCATTGTATAGTATCGGGCGCACGGGCGCAACCAAAGCCCTCAACATAGAAGCCCTCGGCATCGAATCTGATGAGCGCGGACTTTTGAAGGTCAACGAACACTTCCAAACCAACGTGCCTAACATTTATGCAGTCGGGGATGTGATCGGTTTCCCTTCTCTCGCATCCACTTCGATGGAACAGGGACGTCTCGCCGCCTGTCACGCCTTCGGTCTTGACACACAACATACACGCGAACTTTTTCCCTATGGCATTTACACGATCCCCGAAATCTCAACTTGTGGACGCAACGAAGGCGAACTGACCGAAGCCGGCATCCCGTACGAGGTCGGCAAAGCGCAATACCGCGAGATCGCGCGCGGACAGATCATCGGCGACCAGACCGGTTTATTGAAATTAATTTTCCATCTCGATACACATGAATTACTCGGCGTTCACATCATCGGCGAGGGCGCCAGTGAACTCATCCACATCGGCCAGGCGGTCATGGCATTTAACGGCCAAGTGGAATACTTCATAAATAACGTCTTCAATTACCCTACACTGGCAGAATGTTACAAGACCGCCGCGTTCGACGGCATCAACCGTCTTGGTGCATGATCGTTTTTGAGAGGCGGTAAAATAGGGGATATGGAACACGAAACCATTAATAATCTGACTCTGCCTAAGATCGGATTTGGCACCTGGCAAATAGGCGGCGGCTCCACCCCGGACCCGACACTTGATTCCGTTTCGATGACCGCCCTTCGTTCCGCGCTGGAAACCGGCTACACCCACTTCGACACTGCCGAGGTCTACGCAGACGGTCACTCAGAAGAATTGATCAGCCGCGCATTACGCGAAACAAAAACGCCGCGGGAAAATATTTTCCTCACCTCGAAAGTGGACCCGGCACATCTTCGTTACAATGACCTCCTCAAAGCTTGTGAGGGAAGTCTACGCAGGCTCAACACCGAGTACCTTGACCTGTATCTCATCCACTGGCCTCCGCGATTTGGAACGAATCTCGATGACGCATTCCGCGCATTGAACAAACTTGTGCAGGAGGGTAAAGTAAAACATCTCGGGGTCAGCAACTTCGATCTCAAACTACTCAAACGATCGCAGGAACTTTCCGAAACACCAATTGTCACAAATCAAGTCCCATACCGCATACCTGACAGGTCATACGTGAAAAACGGCGTCCTGGAATACTGCCAGCAAAATGACATCCTGCTCACCGCCTATTCACCCGTGAAATTTAGAGGCGTGAAGGACAACGAGGCTTTGGTGAAAATTGCGAAGTCACACTCCGCCACGCCTTTCCAGATCGCGTTGGCGTGGCTTATCTCCCAGCCGCGAGTCATTACGATCCCCATGTCGTTCAACCCGAAACACATCAAGGAAAATTTCGACGCGGCAGACATAAAATTATCTCGACGCGAAATAGAGGAACTTACCAACGGATAAAATAATCTGTGTGAAATCGTGTAAATCTGGGCAAGAAATGAACCTCCAAATCATCCCCGACATCCAGATCGTTGAAGAAACTGAGACCGAACTCGAACCTCTTTACCGTGTCATCATCCATAACGACACGGTCACACCCATGGATTTTGTTGTGCATGTTCTCAAGAATCATTTTTATCTCTCGAACACCAAGGCAGCGGACATCATGTTTACCGCGCACATTTATGGAACGGCGTACGTCCAAACGCTTGCGAAATCGGAGGCGGAGAAACGCATCAGCAAAGCGCATTTCGAGGCGAACAACGCAGGTTATCCATTAAAATTCTCGATTGAACCGGAATGACACAATCCCAACTGGATGCACTTACCCAAATAAACCTCAATGACCTCGTCTCGTCTTTTGGATGGGAGAGGCAGCCCTTGCTCGCCTTTATACTGCGCCGCCTCTTCACTGGTCCGGCGCGGACATTTGCGCAACACATGGTTGACTTTGATAACATGACAGGGCAGGCAGGGCTGGCCGAAGCGGCTAAGCAAACGTTACGTGCGCATTATGTAAAGGATGTCCGCGTTCACGGAAGCGGCAATATTCCCAGCAACGAACCAACTCTTTTCCTTTCGAATCATCCGGGCATGGTGGATACGCTCGCACTCTTTTCCGCGATCAACCGTCCCGACCTGCGCATCATCGCAGTACATAGACCATTTTTAATTTCACTCGTTTGTGTTTCAAAACAATTATCGTATATCAGCGATGATAGCGCGGAACGTATCCGTACGACGCGCCAGATCTCGTCCCATCTTCGCAATGGAGGTTCCGCGCTCACATTTCCAGCCGGAGTGATCGAACCCGACCCAACCGTTTACGACGATGCGATGGACTCGCTCAACACATGGACAGATTCAGCAGGTGTGTTCATCCGCTTCGCGCGGGATACTAAAATTGTTCCTGTTTTAGTGAGCGGAGTAATCTGGGAAAAGGCTATTCGGAATTTCATTACGCGCCTTAAGCGCACTCGCTTCGAAAGGGATAAACTTGCCACCGCAATCCAGTCATTTCCCATGATGACATATAACGCCCGACCGACAACAGTCCATGTACAGTTTGCGAAACCGATCACCCTGGAAGAAGTTGGTTCAACGGACACCTTCGCCATTCATAATGTCATCATCGAACGCATGCGCGGGCTATTAACAAACAAACCCGAAGATGCCGGAGTCTCTGCACTTTGATAAAACAGAAATGGCCGATACGCACGATCTGGATACTCATTCTCGCGGCATTGCTCTACTTCGCTCTTCGCAATGCGCCGCTTATTGACATTTGGAACACACTAGGACAATTGTCCGTTCAACAAATAGCTTCCATCCTCGTCATCAATGCGCTCGTTATCGCATTAATGACCGCAAGGTGGTGGGTAATCGTCCGCGCGGACAACCCATCCATGCCGTTTTTTCCAATGGTAGGGTATCGCTTATCTGTGTTTGGGTTGAGCTACTTTACACCAGGTCCACAGGTAGGTGGTGAGCCGTTGCAGGTGATCTACCTGCAAAAAAATCACAACGTTTCATTTGCGCGCGCCACTTCCGCAGTTATTATGGATAAACTATTGGAGTTCCTTGTCAATTTTATATTGATCGGTATCGGTGTGTGGGCAATTATCCGCGTAGGATTGGTCGCAGAAAACGACATCAGGCTCAGCCTAAGTCTGACCGCACTGGCGTTTTTATTGATAACGCCCATTATTTACATTTTCCTCCTTTATTACAAGATTGATCCCCTATCCAAAATCCTGCTCCTCCAGCCGTTTATCCAAAAAAGTAGTAAGAGCATTCGGCTGATCATTGTTTCAGAGCGCATGGCCTCAGCGTTTTGCCGCCGGCACCTGCGCGCTATTTCTCTTGCAATCGGCGTATCGGTGTTGTCGATTTTGGGTATCGTGATCGAATACTATTTGATGGTGAGTTTTCTTGGGATTCAGATCAACGCTCTGCAGATCTTCGCCGCACTGACCGCCATGCAGGTCGCCTTTCTGATGCCGCTGCCTGGCGGCTTGGGTGCGCTCGAAGCCAGCCAGGTCTTTTCGCTCGGCGCGTTCGGTCAGCCTGCCTCCGCCGCGATCAGTTTGACGCTACTGATGCGCGCCCGTGATATATTAAATGGCGGTGTTGGTTTGCTTCTTGCAAGCCGCAAGCTTGGCAGGTAAAACTTATTTGGAACGTTTTGTCTAAATCATATCCAACAAAAAAGGAGAGCGAAATGAAAATAACTGGCAAACAATATTTGATCCTCCTCGGCGGGCTCGCAACCGCGTTATTACACTTATCGTTATTTCCAAGAATGGGGCCCGACCCGATAGCGTTGAACGGCTTGGGGTATCTCGCCTTGCTCGGCGCATACTTTCTACCGATTTCATTCTTTCAACAAAAACACAATCTTGTCTGGTGGGCGTTGACCGGTTACACCGTTTTGACGTTCGTCCTGTGGATCGTCATGGGCGACAAAACCTTCGTTCTTGATTTCAGCAATGCCGCCATCGGTTATTACGCCAAGGCATCGGAGATCATATTACTCATTGGTCTTTGGTCAGACAAGCCCAAGTCTTAATGCGAGGTAAAATGGGGGCGTGAAACGAAAAAAGTTGTACTTCACCGCGCCGCGACAGGTCGAACTCCGCGAAGAGTCTCTGCCTGCTCTCGGCGCGGATTCTGTTCTGGTCGAGACCCTCTGCTCATCCATCAGCGCTGGGACTGAGATGCTCGTCTATCGCGGAGAATTCCCCCATCTCAAAGATTCACACGACAACTTAAGCAGTGACTTGAATTATCCGCTTGGGTATGGATATGCGTGTGTTGGCGT
>DNDO01000148.1:1225-3631 GCA_003484265.1 Anaerolineae bacterium | reverse complement strand
TTCGGATTTCAACCCCATGTGACTCACTTCATCTCTGATAAATCTTCGTTGATGCTTGCCCCCGCCTCAATCTCCGCCGATGCCTGCTCCTTTCTCCCAAACATGGAAACTGCTGTGAACTTTATCCAGGACGCCGCGCCTATATTAGGCGAACGAATTTTGGTATTAGGTCAAGGCGTGGTCGGCTTGCTCGTTGCATCATTACTGAAAGAATTCCCATTGGAGACATTGGTCACAACTGATAACTATGCGCTAAGGAGAAAAGCATCTCTGGATCTCGGCGCGGAAGCCTCATTCGATCCAAACCATCTCGAGAAATATTTATCGGCACCCTTGGTTGAATCAGTGGAAAGCAACGAAAAGCACCAAATTGCCTACGCGCATAATTTTGACCTCGCTTTTGAATTGACCGGCTCCCCGTCTGCGTTGGATGATGCAATTGCAATGACAGCCTTCAACGGACGAATCGTTATCGGCTCCTGGTATGGGAAAAAGAAAGCGCCGATTGATTTGGGCGGCGCATTCCATCGTTCCCGCATTCAGTTAATTTCGTCTCAAGTCAGCACGATTGCCCCGGCGTTAAGCGGGCGTTGGGACAAGGCCCGCAGGTTTGATGTCTCGTGGGATGCGTTAAAACGGATCCAACCGCAGAAGTGGATCACTCATCGCTTCCCCATCGAGGAAGCAGATAAAGCGTATCAATTGCTGGATGAAAATCCACAAGAGACAATACAGGTGATCTTTGATTACAAGCATGATTCAAAACAGGAACATTCTTGACCCTGGCTTTCGCCTGGGTTCGCATTGACAGAAATCATGAAATTCAATTACACCAACCTTGAAACCTGCCACACAGCCACTGGCTTAGTAATCGTGATCGATGTGTTACGCGCCTTTTCCACTGCTGCATTTGCGTTCTCGCGTGGAGCAGATAAGATAATTCTAGTGAGCGAGGTCGAGGAGGCCTTCTCGTTGAAATCACAATTCCCAAACTCGAAAGCGATGGGTGAAGTCGGCGGACTGCCGCCTGCGGGGTTCGATTTTGGCAACTCCCCCACTCAAATCCTTGAACATGACCTGGCTGGAAACACTTTGATCCAAAGAACGGGCGCAGGTACGCAGGGCGCAGTGCGATGTAAAAATGCAGGCGTGTTGCTGGCATCAAGTTTTGTGGTTGCAAGCGCTACGGTCAAATTCGCAAAATCCCTTGCGCCTGACGAGGTCACCTTTGTGATCACTGGAGAAACCTATAGCGGCGGGGACGAAGACTTTGCCTGCGCGGAATTTCTGGAGAGTCGATTCAAGGGTCAAAGACTAGACGTGAAACTCTTCATCCAACGAGTGTATGATTGCAAGGATGCAATCGAGCATCTCGACCCTAACCACCCTGAGTTCCCGTTCACTGACCTGGAATATTGCACGTCCATCGACGCTTTCAATTTCGCGATGCCGATAACAACCGAAAACGACCTGCTTGTCATGAGAAGGAAAATCATTTGATTACGGAGAGTTATTATGTACACCCTTGGCGTTCGTCGTGACTTTATCGCAAGGCATTACCTGATCGGCGGGGATTGGGATGCGGAGAATTTCCCGAATTCGCATCATTATGTCCTGGAGTTGCAATTAACCGGAAAGGAACTTGATAGGCATGGTTATCTCGTAGATATTATTGACATCGAAAAACATGTGGATGATGTCGTCGAAATCTACAAGGAACAAATGTTGAATGACCGTCCAGCGTTTGCGGGATTGAACCCATCCATCGAGCATTTCGCGCGGATACTTGCAACGTCTTTGAATGAGCGCATCAGTGCGGAAAATATTTCGGAGTTGAGAGTGGTGCTTTGGGAAAACGAGTCCGCATGGGCGGCTTATCGGGTTAACCGATAGGTTCTCGACACGTCCCTCGTCTCCGTTATGGTTCGCGCAGGACTACCCAACAACCAAAATTACAATGAAAATCGGATTTATCATCTATGGCTCACTGGATACGGTCAGCGGCGGATATTTATATGATCGCAAGTTAGTGGAGTATCTGCGCTCACACGGTGATAATGTGGATATCATCTCTCTACCGTGGAGGAACTACGCCGCTCACCTAACTGACAACTTCCGCTTCCGCCTCCCTCCTGACCTTGACCTGCTCATCCAGGATGAATTGAATCATCCATCCCTGCTATTTGCCAATCGTCAGACGCGACCGTATCCTGTTATCAGTCTTGTGCATCATTTGCGGTCCTCTGAATTGAGACCCGAATCGCAGAATAAATTTTATAGAGTTATCGAAAGGAATTATCTTCGGAGCGTGGACGGGTTTATTTTCAACTCAAAGACGACACAAGGGACAGTTTCAAGACTAGCAGGGAACAGAAAGCCATCCATTGTCGCAAATCCGCCTACAGA
>DNDO01000148.1:0-912 GCA_003484265.1 Anaerolineae bacterium | reverse complement strand
GGCAATGTGACTTACAGGAAAGGACTGCACATATTACTTGAAGCAGTCAAAGATCTAAAGCCACAGGTGAAGGTGGATGTCGTTGGCGGATTGACCGCCGAGCCGCGTTATGCTTATGAGATGGAACGATATGTGCTCACACATGGTCTTTCTTCCCGTGTTGCGTTCCACTTATCACTTGAATATGAAGCGCTTACAGAAAAGCTCAAAAATGCGCATGTGATGGTCGTACCATCGTCTTATGAGGGATTTGGGATAGTTTACCTCGAAGGGATGTGTTTCGGTCTGCCCGCCATTGGGACAACGGCAGGGGCGGCGGGAGAAATCATCACACATGGCGAGGACGGTTATCTGGTCGAACCTACCGCGGATAGATTAGTAGATATTATCAATGAATTGGCAATGGATCGAAAATTATTGACGAGATTGTCGATAAACGCAATAAAGAGATATAAGTCACAGCCGACATGGGCAGAGACGGCAAGGAACATAAAAGAGTTCCTTTATGACCTTGCAGGCGAGACAAAGCGATGACGGACTATATCGCATGAAATATTCCTTTCCACGTTATCTTCTATCCAAGCAAAGCGTGGATGACCGCGCGCTCAACAAGGATGTATTGTCTGTGTTAAAGGTTAATTTGCCGGAAGAGCCGATCCGTATTATCGAGGTCGGCGCAGGGATAGGGACGATGCTAAGGCGTTTGATCCGGTGGGATGTTGTACAACGAGCCGAGTACATTCTGGTTGATGAGATGGCGGAGAACGTGGAATACGCCTCTGAGTGGATTCCGGAATTTGCAGCAGAAGCAGGTCTCAGCGTGAAAAGAAGCGGACCAAACCACTTGCGTATATTTGATGAAAATCACGATATTTACATCCAATTGGAACAAGCAGACGTTTTTGATTTCAT
>DNDO01000009.1 GCA_003484265.1 Anaerolineae bacterium | reverse complement strand
ACACGCCATTTATGTCCCGAGCGGTCCGCTGGTCGGGATGAGTTCCTGTCCACGTGCTTCATGCGATTTGACAAAACGAGGCAGGAGCCAGCGTGCGCCGCCGTAGATTCCGCCTTCTGCTACTGCCTTGTCCAGTCCAACACCGAGTCTCGCGGCATTGCCCGCGGCCTTACCAAAGAAGAACCGAATCCATTGTTTTGCGTGACTGTTCTGAGAAAAGGCGAAGGCTTTGGTCAACTCAGTTATGAGGGTTTCAGTGAGAGATTGTGTATTGTCAAAAGTTGTATTCATAGCATCTTTTGAAAGAGAAACCACGCAGATGGTCTTTCACGTTTCTCGAATCCGTTTTGTCGGGATAGGAGTTTGAATTGGGATGAGATGGTGTCTATTTCCGCCTCAGCAAGCCCTGGTGTGGAAGGAATCGTATTGGGGTTGAGAAAACTGTATAAAAGCCAGTATCCGTTTGGGACGAGGATTCGATTCAATTGTGTCAGATAGTCCCGCCTGCCGTATTGCGGGAGGCTGTGGAAGCATCCGATGTCGAGGGCAAGATCATATTGATCTGTAATGCTCTCGAGTTTGGTTACGTCACCGATATGCAGGTCCGCATGGATGTTTTCTTTTTTGAGTTTTTGCCTGGCGATACGAATTGCTTTCGATGCGAAGTCTACACCGGTGGCCTGCCAGCCGGCGCGCGCAAGCGTTATGACATTCGTACCGGTGCCGCAACCAAGATCAATGGCGCTGCCTGCCGGGTATGTTTTAATAAATTCAAGTAGTTCGGGAGGGGAGACGCCGCCATCCCAGGGCGGCTTGCGAAAATACCAAAGGTTGAAGATCAGGCGGCGCAACATGCGGATATGAAATTATATTTCTACCTGCTGTCATATAAAATGGTTTATGCGGTTCTTTGACAATTCAATTGAGTTCTTTTACAATCACCCGACTTGCATACATCCTAAAAATGGGAAGGGCTTATCATGAAAGAGTATACCACCGAGTTAATTCGTAACGTCGCGCTGGTTTCACATGGGGGCGCAGGCAAGACGATGTTGACGGAGGCATTTTTACATGCAACGGGGACAGTAACAAGGTTGGGGAAAGTAGAGGACGGAACCACAGTGTCAGATTATGACGATGAGGAACACCGCAGAAAGATTTCGATCTATTCGAGTGTCGTTCCCATTGAACACCGCGATCACAAGATCAATATCATTGACGCGCCGGGCTACACAGATTTCGTGGGTGAGATGGTCTCTGCCCTGAGTGTGGCTGATGGCGCGGTCATTTTAGTGGATGCCGTTTCGGGCATCGAAGTGGGAACAGAAATGGCATGGCGTTATGCCGACGAGTTCAATCTTCCACGGCTCATTGTGATCAACAAGATGGACCGCGATACTGCCGATTACGAAAGGACTTATGCAGAGATCGAGGAGTTCGTACACGCGCGCGGGAAGCGTGTTGTCAAAGTCCATATTCCAATCGGCGAGAAACAGGATTTCAAGGGCGTAGTTGACATCATCGGGATGAAGGCATATTTGGGTGACGGGAAACAAACCGCCGAAATCCCTGACGACTTGAAGGAAGCTGCCAAAGCTGCACATTTTGAAATGGTGGAAGATGCGGCGGAGGGGGAAGATGAATTGATGGAAAAATATCTTGAGAAGGGTTCCCTCTCCGACGAGGAAATGGTTCGCGGACTCGAGGACGTGGTTTGGGCTGGAGAATTTGTCCCGATCTTCTGCGCCGCGGGTGGTCACGAAATCGGCGCGATCCCCTTGCTCAATGACATTATCGACCTGATCCCGTCGCCTTCGGAGGGACCGAAGCGTGTAGCACAGGGTAGGGAAGGCGAGGAAGAATTGAAGCCTTTGGATTCAGAACCCTTGGCCGCGTATGTCTGGAAGACTACGGCCGATCCGTTCGTGGGGAGGATGTCCTACTTCCGCGTGCTGTCAGGGACGATCCAAGCTGACTCGCATGTCTGGAACCAGACCAAAGGTGTGGACGAACGCATGTCTGGATTACATTTCCAGCGCGGGAAGGAACAACTTCCGACAAAGGTGGTCCACGCCGGTGATATCGGTGTGGTTTCAAAATTAAATGCAACAGTCACGGGAGATACGTTCTGCGATAAGGGACATCCGCTTACGGTCGTCCCTCCGAATTTCCCGGCAGCTTTATATCGCGTTGCCATTACCCCGAAAACGCAGGCCGACGCCGCGAAGATCTCGGTCACATTGACCAAATTATGCGAAGAGGATATGACCCTCTCGTGGCACAACGACCCCATTACGCACGAAACCGTCCTGCAAGGCATGGGCGATCAGCATATTGACGTGGCCATCCACCGCGCACAGATCAAGTTTCAAGTTGGGCTTAATTTTCATGAGCCGAGGATTCCATATCGCGAGGGAATTACCAGAAAAGCGAGCGGTCAATACCGCCATAAGAAACAATCGGGCGGTGCGGGGCAATTTGGCGAAGTGCATCTACGTATCGAACCATATCCCAGCGGCGACTTTGAGTTTACCGATGAGCTTGTCGGTATGAACCTTTCAAAATCCTACCTGCCTCCCATAGAAAAGGGGATAAAAGCCACGATGGAGCATGGCGCGTTTGCGGGCTACCCAATGAGCAATGTAAAGGTGATCGTATATGACGGCAAGGAACATGAGGTGGATTCCAAGCCTGTGGCATTTGAAATTGCAGGCCGCGAGGCGTTCAAGATTGCCGTGCAGGATGCCGGTCCTGTGTTGTTCGAGCCGATCATGAGTGTGCGAGTGACCGTCCCTGACGCGAACATGGGAGATGTGATGAGCGACCTCAACACCCGCCGCGGACGCGTGCAGGGCACGGAATCGGAGCGCGGCAACACTATCGTAATTGCACATGTGCCCATGGCTGAAATGATGAGATATACAACACAAGTCCGCTCGATCACCGGCGGACGCGGCTACTTCACGATGGAGTTCGATCATTACGATGTTGTGCCGGCGCATGTTGCTGGGCAGATCGTTGAAGCGCATAAGAAGGAAATGGAAGGGAAAGAAGAGTAACTAGGTTTTGGTAATCCATAAATGCCCTAACCTTCGTTAGGGCATTTATGTTTAAGCCAGATAATTGAGTAAAATAAAGCCATGCCGATCATCCGTGTTTCAAATGTCATTAGTTATTACACTGACAAACAGACTCATTTTCATGTTGAAGGCGCTACTGCATTGGAAGCAATACAATGTGCAGTTGAGATTTATCCAAAATTCAAATTTCATATTTTTGACGGGAAAGGAAATCTGCGCAGGCATATCCGTTTATTTGTGAACGATGTTCATGTGGGAGAATTAAACGGGAACGAAACAAAAGTGGAGGACGATGATGTTGTCCGGATTCTTGCTGCGGCAGCGGGGGGATAGTCTTCGAGATTCATTATTTTGTCTGACATAATACGGCGGAATCTGCAATTCGAATAAATATTAGACTTGACAATATGCGTAAGACAATTACAATACTGCACATCTTATGAACATAACCATGATTACACTTTCTTGTTGCATGTGTCTACGGCGGGGCTCGTAATTACCGACTAAGACACATTATTCTCAGCAGTCAACGGCTTAGACGGTAGAACGAGACTCCCGCGTGTATAAATCCGCGAGGCATACGTTCGCCGTCTTTTTGTTTAACCGTTGACTGCATTTTGTTTAAGGACACCATGACTTTACTGGACTATCAAATAACCGAATCTGGCATACTGGCTTTGGACGGACTGGCATCTCATGTGGGAAACACGCCTCTGGTCCCGATTCGCAGACTTAACCCGAATCTGCCTCCGCGTGTGAAAGTCTTTGCCAAGGCTGAATGGTTCAACCCCGGCGGCTCCGTCAAGGACAGACCCGCGCTTAACATTATACAAACCGCGCTGGTGAACGGTGATCTTGGGGATGGCAAGCGATTGCTCGACTCGACTTCCGGCAACATGGGAATTTCCTATGCGACCTTCGGCGCGGCTCTGGGGATCCCTGTCACATTGACGATACCTGCCAGCGCGAGCGACGAGAGAATATCCATACTTCGCTCTTTGGGTGCCGAGTTGATATTATCTGACGCGTTAGAAGGCTCGGACGGCGCGATACTGGCGGCGCGTAAACTGGCGGAAGATCAACCCGGTTTATATTGGTATGCAAATCAATATAACAACCCTGCCAATTGGCAGGCGCATTATCAGTCAACCGGACCCGAAATACTGAACCAAACAAATAGACAGATCACTCATTTTGTTGCCGGGCTTGGAACTTCCGGTACGCTGATGGGGACGGGACGTTACATTCAAGAGCAACTGCCAAACATCCAGATCGTTTCTTTTCAACCGGATGCGCCATTCCACGGTCTCGAAGGACTGAAGCATATGCCCAGTGCGATCAAGCCGGGGATTTATGATGAGTCGTTGGCGGGGAGCAGGCTCGAAGTTCAGACAGAGGCGGCGCACGAGATGGTGAGAAGGCTGGCGCGGGAGGAAGGTCTGTTTGTGGGGATTTCGTCCGGTGCGGCGGCTGTCGCTGCGCTACGTGTAGCCAGTGATTTGGAGGAAGGTATTGTTGTTACTGTTTTCCCTGATGCAGGCTATAAATACTTGAGCGATAAAACTCTTTGGGAGGCGAAATAGTGTTGAAGATTTCAAACGACCTGGTCAAGCGAATAAATGAGCATGTGCAGGAAGCATATCCAGCTGAAGGCGCCGGGTTTTTACTGGGTGCGAACGGCGAAGTGAACGATGTGGTTCCGTTGACGAATGCGCGTGAAAACGAGGCGCGGCACAACCGATACTTGATCACACCCGAAGATTATCTCAAAGCCGAATTGAAAGCCGATACGCTTGAAATGGATTTGATAGGCGTCTTCCATTCACACCCCGATTGCCCTAACGTGCCATCGGAGTATGACCGTGAATGGGCACAACCATTCTTTTCATATATCATCACGCGCGTGGACGGCGGCAAAGTGGTCAGTCATCGTTCATGGAAGCTGGCGGAAGACCGCTCGAAATATGATGAGGAAGAAATAATAATCTTGTAGCTCCCGCACGCAGAGTTCTCTTTTTTCAATTTTAGATCTCTCTGTTATACCTGCGGCTAATCAAATAGGATGACAATATGACATCACAAATTTTACAAAAAGTGGATCACTCCGCCCTCAAGACAAACCAATTGTTCATTATCTCATTGAATATTTTGGCGTTTATTTTGAACCTGCCTCTGCTTGCGGCGTCCGTCGCGGCTGTCATGGGCACCGGATCAGTGTTGAAGATACCCGGTTTTGGATTTATCTATAAATCAATTCTTAAGCCTCGCGGCTGGATGAAGCCTGATGTGTTGGAAGACAACCCAGAACCGCATCGCTTTTCACAGATTCTCGGATTTGTTTTTATGAGTGGTGGTTCGATTGCCCTTTATGTCGGATCGACCGGTCTGG
>DNDO01000001.1:7905-11710 GCA_003484265.1 Anaerolineae bacterium | reverse complement strand
GGGCGAGCAGTTCGTTCCGCCCTACACGGCTAAAACTTTTTTCGAGGAAGCAGCTGCATTGGGGTACCCAGCCACTGCGTTGTGGTGGCCCGCCATGTTCCCCGCCCGCCCTGAATTACCCGTCAACACCCTGCCAGGGCTTGGCACACCAGATATACGCGGACAGCTTGGCGTGGGGACTCTCTTCACCACTGAAAGTGAAGAGAAGAAAAAAACGCGGGTCATTAAACTTGAATCGAACGGAAAAAATTCCTTCAAAGCGGATCTCGCCGGACCCAATGTGCCCAGCAAAGGTGGACCCCGCCCGTTGACCACGACCCTAACTCTCGATATTCTCGAGGAGGATCTTGCCGACCTGACCATCAATGGACAGAAAATACGATTGAAGCCTGGGAAGTGGAGCGGCATAATTGAATTGAAGTTCAAAGCCGGGCTTCTTGTCAACATCCATGCAATCACTCAGGTGATATTAACAAACATCAATGGCGAGGTACGTTTATACTCCCTGCCTCTGCAAATCCATCCGCTCCATTCAACCTGGAATTACGCATCATCCAAATCATTTGCAAAGAAATTATGGAACAACGCCGGCGCCTACCTCACTCTCGGCTGGCCCCAGGACACAACAGGACTCGAAGACGGCTGCATCACCAACGATCAATTCCTTGACCTGTGCCAATCCATTTTTGATCAGAGGATACGCATCCTCAATTATTTGCTCGACGAATTCAAAGAAGGGCTTCTAGCCGTCATCTTTGACGATCTTGATCGTGTTCAGCACATGTTCTTCCACGACCGCAAAGATGTTGTCAAAGACTGGTACAAACGCATTGATAATTTCGTCGGCGATATTCAAAACAAAATATCGGCATGGAACGGTAAACATCGTTTTCTGATCATGTCAGATCACGGGTTCAGCAATTACCTTTACAAGGTACATTTGAACCGCTGGCTCATCGAGCATGGTTTCCTCGCACTCAAAAACGACGTACGATCCGGAGATTTAACAAGCGTCGATTGGGAGAATACCCGTGCGTATTCAGTCGGGTTGAACAGCATTTACCTCAACGTTCAGGGACGCGAGGGAAAAGGGAGCGTTGCACCAGACGCCATTGAAGATATACTGGTAGAAATAAAATCAAAGTTGGAAGATTGGACATCCGCAAATGGTGACCCTGTTGTCGATAAGGTCCGCCTCAAGCATGAAATGTATTCCGGTCCATTTACCCGCATCGGTCCGGACCTGGTAGTTGGGTACGCCGCAGGATACCGTTCCTCCGCTGAAACAGGACTCGGCAAAATCCCAGAAACGATAATGGAACCCAATCACGATCATTGGGGCGCCGATCACTGCATGGACGCAAACATCGTGCCCGGCGTGATCTTCGCCAACCGCGACCTACGCGATTTTGGAAAAATATCCTTTCGCGATATCCCTTTTCTTGCCATCGGCAAACATCTCGACCAGTCCCACGTCAAGCCGCCATCTCATACCGGGCAGGGTCAAAAAGACATCGAGGAACGATTGAAGGGCTTGGGATATCTGTAGTGAACCTGTTTTCAACATTTACCAAAAAACCCGCACCCAAAAAACCAGTTGTCGTAATTTCAGGCTTGCCGAGATCCGGCACCTCCATGATGATGAAGATGGTAGTTGAGGGAGGCTTGGAAGCCATCGCGGACGGTATCCGACATGCGGACGAAGATAACCCCAACGGCTATTACGAACTTGAGATCGTCAAGCAATTGCCGCAGGGCGATTTTTCATGGCTGACCGAGGCAAGTGGAAAAGCGGTCAAGGTCATATCCTCCCTACTGGAATACCTGCCTCAGGAATATTCCTACAAGATCATCTTCATGGAGCGGGAGATCGAGGAAATCCTTGCATCCCAACATAAGATGCTTATCCACAGGGATGAGGAGTCACAGGTTGACGACGACACCATGAAACAGGAATTCCAAACTCATCTTTCATCGGTCAAAGCCTGGCTTGTGCGTCAGCCAAATATTGAAGTTCTATATATCAATTTCAATTCCCTCGTAGCAGATCCTTTCTCTTCTTGTGGGCTTGTTTCTGATTTTATCGGTGTACCTATGAATACCGAAAACATGGTAGCCGTGCCCAGTAAAAAATTGTATCGCAATCGGCTTTCCACCGAATCAAATTGACATAAAATAGGCAATCTTTTCACAACATTAGCTTATAGGATAACGATGAGCCAACCAACCTACTCAAAATCGAGCATATATACCAGGCAGGGACTTTGGTCCCTATTTTTGATGTGCGCGTTTCCGCTCCATCTTTGGACCATTATCCTGGTGTTCCAGGATGTCTCCTGGGTGGCAGAACGGACAAATGCGTGGGACGCAGTCGGGGTCGCATCCTATGCCATGGTCTTCGCACTGGTCGAAAGCCTGCTTGTTTTTCTTATAATGACATTGATAGGATTTGTTACCCCCAGACGATGGGATGTCAACAAACGCGTAGCATTTTTAACCCTATTGATCCTTATCCTCGCGATATGGGGAATCGCCAGTCAACTTCTATTTCTTTGGAATATTAATCTGTCGGAACAAGTGATACAGTTTCTCGCCCGCTCAGGGCATCCATTGTGGTACCTGTATGGCGTTAGCCTAGCGGTCGTCATTCCTACAGTCTTCGTGCCGGTGTACATCTTCTTGCGATCGGACAAAATGTCGATTTTTATTTATGACCTGGCAGACCGACTGCTTGTGTTATCCATGTTTTATCTGCTTTTTGATCTGGCAGGCATTATCGTCTTAATTGTTCGAAACAGCAATTAAAGCAATGAATAATCGTTTTAGCCGCCGAGATTTCCTAAAATTAACCAGTCTGATCCCGTTAGGCTTGACCGCTAACCCATTGCTAAGGCTTGCCAATCCGGGAAATTTATACCATGCAGAAAAAAAGAATATTCTTATAATCGTATTCGATGCCTTCTCTGCCTATAACATATCCATGCATGGATATAAGCGAGAAACCGCCCCAAACATCACAAGGCTTGCAGAACGGGCGCTTGTGTATCACAACCACTTTGCCGGAGGAAACTTTACGACACCGGGTACAGCTTCTCTTCTTACCGGCGTTCTACCCTGGACTCATCGGGCATTCAACCCGGGCGGTCAGGTAAGCGATTCGTTCATTGCTCATAACCTTTTTAGCGCATTCAAAAATCATTATCGGATTTCCTATTCTCATAACACATGGGTAAACATCTTATTAAATCAATTTAGAAATGAGATTGATGAATTAATTCCAAGGGAAAATCTTTTACTAGGCTCGAACAAATTCATCCATAAGTTGTTCAGGAAGGATGACGATGTTGTGTCTGTAAGCTGGAACCGGCTCGCTAATGTTTCAGCAGAAGGTTATGCGTATTCCCTTTTTCTTTCACACATTAATGAATATATCCAGGACAAAAAAACAGATGGTTTAAAATCGCTCTTTCCACGCGGGATTCCCAACGCGGGATCCATTGATTCCGATGACACCTTCCTGCTTGAACAAGCAGTGGATTATATAAAAAGCCGGCTTACCGCCATACCACAGCCCTTTTTTGGGTATTTTCATTTCCTCCCGCCACATGATCCGTACAGATCGACCTCTGAATTTACCGGTGTTTTTCAAAATGACGGGTTCACCCCGATAGATAAGCCAATGGATATTTTTTACACAAGAGTTAATCAAGGCTTGGAGAAAAAGCGGACTGAATACGATGAATTCATTCTTTATTGCGACAAAGAGTTCGGCAGGTTATTCGAGTATCTTGATTCGTCCGGGATT
>DNDO01000001.1:608-7626 GCA_003484265.1 Anaerolineae bacterium | reverse complement strand
TATCAACCCGTAATTCGTATCCCCTTGATGATTTTTGAGCCGGGCAGGTCTACCCGGATGGATATTCACGAAAACACCAGCGCGATTGACATCTTACCTACATTAATTCATATTACCGGTCAACAGCCAGCCGAATGGACAGAGGGAAGGGTATTGCCTCCGTTTTCAGCCAACGACGCCGCTCCAAATCGCGGTATTTATGTCATGCGGGCGAACGACAATCTCCAATACGCGCCAATAACACAGGCTTCCACCATGCTGGTCAGGGACAATTACAAACTCCTTTACTATTTTGGCTACCGGAATATAGAACAGGAAGGTCTCGTAAAACTGTTTGATATACGAAGCGACCCTGAAGAAATGAACGATTTGCTGACCGCAAAGAGAAGCACCGCCATGGAACTTCTTCAAGAGTTGAAAAATAAAATATCAGAGGTTAATATTCCTTATCTCTAATCGGATTATGGGATTTGCCATGCCGACAACCTAAACCAATGAGAAACAAACCAAACCGACGCGATTTTATTAAACTTGCAGGCCTATTACCCATAGGCCTTGTAGGTCCGCGTATTCTGCAAAAGCTGGGCAGACGGGCTTCCGTACAAAGCGATAAACAAAATGTCCTTGTAATTGTTTTTGATGCTTGGTCTGCCAACCACATCTCCACTTATGGTTATGAACGCGAGACCACGCCCAACCTTTCCCGGCTGGCAGAAAACGCTGTTGTCTATCATAGCCACTATGCCAGCGGTAATTTCACCACGCCAGGAACAGCCTCCCTGTTAACAGGCACGCTCCCGTGGACACATCGGGCGTTCAACGCCAACGGGACGGTAGTCGAGCCATTCACGACTCAAAATATCTTCGGCGCCTTCCAAAATCATTATCGCATCGCCTATACCCACAACCCCTGGGCAAACACCTTGCTGGAACAGTTTAAAAACGTGATCGACGAATCAGTCCCCTGGTTCTCCCTGTTCCTGCGGTCATTCAATGATGACTTGATCCACGAAACGTTTAAGAATGATGACGATATTGCATCGGTAAGCTGGGCGCGCAATGTAAACGTAAGCGATGACGGGTACTCCTACTCTCTATTCTTCTCGCATCTTTACCAGGTGCTGGTGGAAAGGAGCGTTGCGGCGTATAGGAAATTATTCCCGCGCGGGATCCCTTCCATCGCGAGCGCGCACAACAGTTTCGTGCTCGATGAAGCCGTGGACTGGACAGCCAAGCGTCTCACGGAGATTTCCCAGCCTTTCCTTGGCTATTTCCATTACCTGCCGCCTCATGATCCCTACCGCACATCTATTGACTTCTTCGACAGGTTCAAGAATGATGGATTCGAACCGCTCGACAAGCCGGAAGACGCGTTCACGAAGAAAATACCAAAGGCAAATTTGAGCAAGCTTCGGACGGAATACGATGAGTATCTTCTTTATGTTGATGAGCAATATGGCAGGCTGTTCGAACAGTTGAACGCATCAGGCGTGTTGGAGAATACCTGGGTCGTGCTTACATCCGATCACGGCGAGATGTTCGAGCGCGGGATCGATGGTCATACGACGGATACGCTTTATGAACCGGTCATCCATGTGCCGTTGATGATATTCGAGCCGGGGAAGAGTGAACGGGTGGATATCCACACACCGACAAGCGCGATCGACCTGCTCCCGACCTTGCTTCATGTCACAGGGCAGGGAGTGCCTGATTGGGTGGAGGGAAAGATCCTGGAACCTTATGCAGGCAACAATCCAGACCCGAATCGGGGCGTATACTCAATGAGGTCCAATAAGAACGGGAAATACTCCCCGCTGACTCGCGCATCCATATCACTTACAAAAGGTCGTTACAAACTGCATTATTATTTTGGATATGAGGATAAGAATATCCCTGAAATCTTAAAATTATTTGACCTAGAGGCTGATCCCGAAGAACTGGTAGACTTATCCACCTCACAGGTATCGATCACTGCCGAACTTCTCAAGGAGATCAAGGCAAAACTTACAGACGCAAACGAATCATATCTTCATGAATAACAAACCAAACCGACGCGATTTTATTAAGCTGGCAGGGTTAATTCCCGCGAGCGCCATGGCTCCACATGCACTGCAAAGACTTAGCAGTCGAACATCTTTGCAGGATGGCGAGCAAAATGTTCTCATTCTTGTCTTCGACGCATGGTCTGCATATCATGTTTCGACATATGGATACCAGCGTGAGACGACTCCCAACCTTGCGAGGCTGGTGGATCAGGCGGTGGTCTATCACAACCATTATGCCGGCGGCAATTTCACCACGCCCGGTACCGCATCGCTCCTGACAGGAACGCTGCCATGGACCCACCGAGCATTTCAGCCAAATGGAACTGTGATCGAACCTTACGTGACGCGCAACATATTCAGTGTATTCAAGAATCATTACCGCATTGCCTACACTCACAATCCCTGGGCAAATACCTTGTTGGAACAGTTTAGCGGCGGGATGGACGAACTTGTGCCGTGGCTGTCGCTTTTTCTGGAGTCGTACGATGAGATCATCCATACGTTATTCAAAGACGATGATGATATCGCATCGGTCAGTTGGACGCGCAATACAAGCATAAATGAAGAGGGGTTTGCCTACTCATTATTCCTTTCTCACCTCTATGAGACTCTTCGAGAGCAGAATATTGCCAGCATTCGAAAAGATTACCCGCGCGGCATTCCCGCGATCGGCAGGGCGGAAACCAATTTTATTCTCGACCAGGCTGTAAATTGGATTGGCGATAGGCTAACCAAAATCCCCCAGCCTTTCATGGGGTATTTTCACTTCCTGCCGCCGCATGGACCGTACCGCACATCGCTGGAATTTATCAATGTGTTCGGCAATGACGGGTATAAACCGATCACGAAGCCGGAAGATGTCTTTACTCAAAAGTTTTCACAGGCAGAACTGAATAATAAAAGAACGGAATACGACGAATTCATCCTTTACGCGGATAATGAATTTGGTATGATGTTCGAACAATTGAAAACATCGGGTTTATTGGAAAATACCTGGGTAGTGCTGACATCGGATCATGGTGAGATGTTCGAGCGCGGGATTGATGGTCACAGCGTGGATGCGATGTATGAGCCGGTCATCCGTATTCCATTGATGATCTTCGAGCCGGGGCGCACTACACGCGAGGATATCCATACACCGACCAGTGCAATCGACATCTTGCCGACCATGCTCCACGTGACCGGGCAGGAGATTCCTGCCTGGGCGGAGGGAAAGGTCATCGCGCCTTACGCAGATTCAAGCGCGGACGTGAACCGGGGTGTGTACACCGTCAGGTCGAATAAAACAGAACAGCTCGCCCCGCTGGAACGCGTATCCATTACCCTGACCAGGGGTAAATATAAAATCCATTATTACGCCGGGTATGAAGAGCGGAATGTGTTCGAGATGGTAAAACTTTATGACGTGGAAGCTGACCCCGAAGAGCTCGTAGATCTGGTGGATATCGAAAGGGACGTTGCGGGCACATTGCTCAATGAATTAAAGACAAAGCTGGACGAAGTCAACAGACCGTATTTATAAAATCATATTGGAGAATAAAATGGAAACGATCATCGAAAGTATCTCAGCGTTGGAAATTCTCGACTCGCGCGGCAATCCAACTATTGAAGTGGAAGTGACACTGGCAGACGGTTCGTGGGGACGCGCGGCGGTTCCTTCCGGAGCTTCGACAGGCGTGCATGAAGCGCTTGAATTGCGCGACGGCGATAAGAAGCGCTATCTCGGCAAGGGCGTATCGCAGGCGGTGACGAACGTCAACGGAATTATCTCTGACAATTTTTTCGGCTGGGACGCAACTGATCAAAGAGGGATCGACGCCGCCATGCTCGCATTGGATGGCACGCCGAACAAATCCAAACTTGGCGCGAACGCAATTTTGGGCGTGAGCCTTGCGGTGGCAAAAGCCGCGGCGAACTCACTTGGACAGCCTCTCTATCGTTATCTCGGCGGCGTGTTTGCTCATGTGTTACCCGTTCCGATGATGAACATTTTGAACGGCGGCGCGCACACCGCGTGGCAATCCACGGACATGCAAGAGTTCATGGTCATGCCCTTCGGCGCGCCGTCATTTACTGAAGGCGTGCGCTGGGGGGCGGAGATCTACCATGCATTGAAATCCGTGTTGAAAGAAAAGGGATACGCAACGTTGGTCGGTGATGAAGGCGGATATGCCCCCGCGTTGAAAGCCAACAGTGAAGCGCTTGAAGTGATCCTTGCTGCAGTCGAAAAGGCTGGATTCAAAGCGGGTCGCGGAGCGGACGTAGCCATCGCGCTCGACCCCGCTGCATCGGAACTGTACGAAGAAGACACGAAAACTTATAACCTGCGCAAGGAAGGCAAGAAGTTGACAGGCGAACAGATGATTGAATTCTGGGCGAAGTGGGTCAAGGACTACCCCATCGTTTCCATCGAGGATGGTTTTGCACAGGACGACTGGGATAGTTGGAAAATGGCTGTCGGTTCATTCGGCGACAAATGCCAGATCGTAGGTGACGACCTGCTTGTGACCAATCCTGAGCGCGTGCGCAAAGCGATTAAAGAGAAGTCGGCAAATTCATTGCTCGTGAAAGTGAACCAGATCGGTTCACTGACCGAGACCATCGAAGCCGTGAACGCCTGTCAACGCGCGGGATGGACCGCAGTCACCAGTCACCGCTCGGGAGAAACTGAGGACGCAACCATCGCAGACATCGCCGTGGCTCTGAACACAGGTCAGATCAAGACAGGCGCTCCCGCCCGCTCTGACCGTGTGGCGAAATACAACCAATTGCTCCGCATCGAAGCAGAATTGGGCGATACCGGCAAGTATGCAGGTTGGGGTGCGTTGAAGGCGTAATACTCTTTGATATAAAATAATGTCATTTCAGAATCAGGCTCATATCTCGAGTCCAATTTGAATACCTGATTTTTGACGGAGGTTCCTATTTCTCAAATCGATCTGCTTCTTCTTCATCCGCCTAGCGTTTATGATTTTCGTAAAAGGGCCATTATGTATGGTCCCGTAAGTGATCTCATTCCTTCATCCCCTGTATTCGAGATGTACCCTCTCGGCTTTCTCACGATGACAAGCTATCTTGAGGAGCGCGGTTTAAAGGTGCGTGTTGTAAACCTTGCACTAAGAATGATGAATGAACGTCGTTTTGATGTTCCTGCTTTCCTTTCTAAGCTTAACCCCAAAGCATTTGGGATTGACCTTCATTGGCTACCACATGCCCATGGCTCTATCGAAGTGGCGAACCTTATCAAACGGATCCACCCTCTTATCCCAACCATCTTCGGCGGACTCTCCGCCACCTATTTTCATGAAGAACTCATCCGATATCCAGCAGTAGATTATGTTTTACGAGGAAGTTCTGTTGAGCCTCCCCTCTACAAATTATTGACAGACCTTGCAAGCGGGAAAAGACCGACACAGGTACCAAACTTAACTTGGAAAGATAACGGCAGGGTGAAGGTCAACCCGCAAAGCTTTATTCCAAAAACACTCGATTACGTGGATTTGATGCCTGAACACCTTATAAAAATGGTCTTCCGCCATCAAGACTTGCAAAGCACCTTACCCTTTCGCGGTTGGTGGCAAAACCCGATCACCGCAGTTTTTACCGTGAAAGGATGTGCCCACGAATGCGTAACCTGTGGAAGTTCCCGCCAAGCCTGCACCACCCTAAGCAGGCACGACCAACCAATCTTCCGGAGCCCCAAGAATTTAGTCAAGAATATGATCGACATTAGCCGCTTTTCGAAAGGTCCGATTTTTCTGGTCGGCGATTTACGGCAGGCGGGAGAAAACCATGCATCTCAAGTCTTAGTGCTGCTCCGGAAAGCTAATATCAAGAATGAGATTGTCTTCGAATTTTTTGGAATGCCACCCCTCAGTTTTTTGGAAGACATTGATAACTCTGTTAAGAATTGGAGCATAGAACTTTCTCCCGAGAGTCATGATGAAAATATTCGAAGCGTGCAGGATAAAACAATCTCTTATGGAAATACGGAGATGGAAGCGGTCATTCAGGCCGCACTAAAGCTGCGTTGTCATCGAATTGATGTTTTTTTTATGATTGGCCTACCTTATCAAACCCAAAAATCGGTGGAGGATACCATTCACTACTGCGAACATCTTTTTAAAAATACCGACAAACGCCTATCCTGTTTCATTTCGCCCCTGGGCCCCTTTCTTGACCCAGGGAGTTGGGGGTTTGAACATCCTGAGCAATTCGGCTACCGTTTATTCGCACAAACCTTAGAAGAGCATCGTCAGCTCCTTATCCAACCTTCCTGGCAGCATATCCTGAATTATGAGACGAAATGGATGTCCCGGAAAGACCTAACGTTAGCCACCTATAATGCTGCTGAAGTCCTCAATAGATTAAAAATAAAGTATGGTCGGATTGACAAAGTCAGAGGTGAAAAAGTGGCGCATCGCATTGAACGAGCCCGTATACTTCAGAGGCAACTGGATGTTTTCTATCAGAAAGGCAAAGCGGACCCTAAAGTTCTTCAATTACTCGAAGGGGAAATTAATGAATTTAGCATCTCCACCGTTAGTGATAAGCGAGAGCTATTCTGGAGGCGCCACTTGGTAAATTTTAGAATAATTGGCATTGC
This sequence comes from Anaerolineae bacterium, assembly GCA_003484265.1. GTDB lineage: Bacteria > Chloroflexota > Anaerolineae > Anaerolineales > Villigracilaceae > Defluviilinea. The sequence continues at coordinate 975 of DNDO01000001.1, read as the reverse complement.
AAGAGTTATCCTTGCGCATTTACGAGATCTCATACTAAAAACTACCCATTCCTTTTTATCGTAAAATAAAATGGAAACCACCTTATTCGGGCAAAGCGTTAAATCTTATTCACATATTTCTCTGCAAACAACGCTGGCTGTCCACCTGTGTGCCAGAACAGCACCGTCTCATCCTTCTTGAAAAATCCTTTGCGGATCAGGTCGATCAACCCCGCCGCAGCGCGTCCCGTGTAGACAGGGTCAAGCAATAGACCTTCGTACTTCCCGAAGAGAGTCACCGCTTCGCGTTCCGCGTCAGTCAACACGCCGTAGCCTGCTTTGCAGTAGTTTTCATTCGCAAGGACTCCGTCGGGGGTAAAGTCAATCG
>DNDO01000001.1:0-437 GCA_003484265.1 Anaerolineae bacterium | reverse complement strand
TTGCAGTAGTTTTCGTTCGCAAGGACTTCGTCGGGGGTAAAGTCAATTCGTTTGCCTAGTCTTTCGCTCGCATCCGAAGCCAACGCGGAGACATGATTCTTCAACCATTCTTCCGGCTCGTCAATACTGATACCCAATACTTTGCCATTAAACCCAAATACACGCTGTCCCAAGACCAGCCCGGCATGTGTCCCGCCTGAGGATGTGCCAAAAACGATCCAATCCGCATGGACTTTCTGATTCATGAATTCTTCCATCGCGAATGCATAGCCCAATGCTCCCGTCGGGCTTGATCCGCCATAGGGGACGAGATACGGCTTCTTTCCTTCAGAGACGGCGTTGTCAAATGTCTCCTGGAGGATTCGGTCCCTGTCTTTACGGTCAGTCACATTGACGATCTTCGCGCCAAACAATTCATCCAGCAACAAGTTGGCGGA
>DNDO01000194.1:1020-6211 GCA_003484265.1 Anaerolineae bacterium | reverse complement strand
GCTCAGCGCCATCGCGAGTCCCGGCGGGGAGTTCCAGCAGGTCCATACCTGCCGCGTGGCGATACTGACGAACAAAATGTATTTTCCCATCTGCATCCACTGGGATGATAATCACAGATCCACCATGTTCGATGATCTCAAACTTCGTATCACGCCCATCGGGTGTTTTCAGATGGTCGCGGCGGATCTTAAAAGCGCGTCCCTGTAGGAGGGTTTCAGATTTAATCAATTCAAATGACATGATTTGTCCTTTAGCTGAAATGTTCGTTGATTATAAGACAAAAGCCCAGGCACCTGCCCGGGCTTTTTACAACGCAGTTCTTTTCTATTAAGGAATATTCAGAACCTGACCAGCGGTGAGTGACGCATCCACAGAAATTCCATTATTTTGTGCGATGACAGAAGGTTCGATATCTCCGTAATAACAAGCAACACCATAAACTGTGTTCGTATCGTAAGTTACACCAACGGTAAATGTTGCAGGATGATCATGCCAGGAACGGTCGCCAATGAAACTTCCACTTTGAGGAATTGTCAGAACCGTCCCAGCAGAAAGATTGTTTGCTGATGCGCTGGTTAAGCCGCTTAATGAAAGCAACTGATCGGGATCCACGTTGAATCGACGGGCTATACAGTAGGGGAACTCGCCATTTTTCAATACATAGGTCGAAGGCTTCGCACCTGAGGGTACGGATGTGGATGTTGCCGCAATAACGACAGCCTGTGTGGCAGTTGCGGTTGGGTTGAGATCAATAATTGGAGTAGGTGTTACAGTTGCGGCACCTCCCGGCGTGGCTGTATTAATAGTGGCGTTGGGATTGCCCGCAAGTGCTGTTTGTGTAATAAATCTTTCTACATCCGCCATGCTATCTGGTTCACTCATTGGTGTTGTGAAAAAGCTGTTTGGATCCAATGGTGTGTTAGTGACTGCAGGGGGGGTGGAATAGGGCTGTTGGCAGGCTGATAGCAGGATGGCAAACAAAAACAGGGCCGGAGCTACGATTTTGCCTCGTTTCTTACGTGACATAGAATTCTCCTAAATATCGAACAAAAGTTTCAGCGATGGTAGCACATCCGAGATGGAGCGTCAAGTTATAGGGTGGGCGATTGGTCAGATATTACTGTGTACATTGGAAGGCTCTTAATGCATCTCCTACATGTAATTTGTCACCGGTTCCTGCTGGACCATATGCCTCCGCTCTCTCCCAAACCTTGCATATGCCAACGCGTATCCGCGCATCCTCATTGATTGCATCAACAGAAAGAATTTTTGCCGTATCGAAATTGGATGTCATGGCGTTGGCTTCGATGAAGGGCAGCCAATCGAAAGGATCATAAGGTTCGATTCTGTTTTGTTTTGCCGCTTCTTGAAGCAATAATATCTGATCCCAATCCTTGAATTGCCGTGCAAGTTCAGCTTTTGTATAGTAATAACACCATGTCTTATCCGGCTCTAATAGGAAATCTGCTGGTTCCAGTTCATCTCTGTGAATAAGTGATGTGTCTGAAAGATGGACAGCATCCAATACGCGTCCCAATTTATTTTTGTAGGTTTCACCGTCTCCAAGACCGGGATCAAGCACTCGCAGACAGTCGTTCTCTGCTATATGGATCACAACTGCCTGCGATGAATTGCCATAAAAAGTTTCAGTGCGAAGTTTGAATTGTATGTCTATTTCAGGTTCCAGCTTGGGAAGTATACCGCCCAGACGAATGTCGGTGAACAGCAGCAGGTAATGCAGGTTGCCACGTTTGTAATCGGGTTCATAGATCCAGTTGACCGGACCCATCAGGGCGATGTCGCTTTCGTAATCAACCGCGATCACGTCGGTGATGATGACCGTGTTTGGCTCAAGAGACGGCATGCGCCATTTCATCTGCCAGAAAATATCCTGCTGCCTTTCCCAGTCGCGGCGGAAAACATTTCCATTGAAGAACTGTTGCCCCGTGCCAAGTGCGATCAATAATGCAAATATATAAAGCTTCCCGCGCTCACTCCTTACCAGCAATTCGACAAAACCAACAATAAAAAGGCTTCCCCCAAGCATCATTGAAATTGCAAACCGATCAAAACTAGACTGGAGCCTAAAAGGCAGGCCTGCCGCCAGGGATGGGATCCGTCCCAGAATGATGCCAAGCAGGCCGATTAGAAAGAAACTGATATAAGTTTTCCTATTCAGGGATTTGCCTTCAGAAATATTTTTGAAGATAGGAACCATAATCAGAAAGGTCAATACCATCATGAAATATGTCAAGATTGCCGAAGGTGCAGTGATGATGTTTGCAGTGAGCACAAGCACTTGCGCCCAGGCATATAATCCTGCCATCCAAACCGCTTCAACGATTGCAAGTAAAATCCCTGCCGGAGAGAATGGTTCGTTCAAAACCTCAAGATCATATGAGTTGTATCCGCGGCTGTAATAGAACGCCAGCCATATTGCGTTCATCAGCCAAATGACCAGATAGGGAAGCCACACCTTGAAAGCCTTCATAACGGTCTCTATTATGGTTTTTGAACCTTCAGAAAGGATTACATAAATAAAAAGGAAGCGCAGAGGTTCCATCCCGAAAAAATATTCGGTTGCAAAAAGCCCTTCGAAGAATAATAAGAGGGCGTAGATCGTATTTGTTCTGAATTTTTTTGGGTTTCGCAGGGCGCTGGCAGTCAACCCCATGGAGAGCAGGTAGAGTATGAGCGGAATCCATTCCTGATTAATGTGAGTGTACGCCACCCAATGCTGGCTGTATGCAGGAAAGACAAGGAACAGCAGGGAGGCGATCAATGTTTGAAACTTGAAGCGGGGCCAAATGCGATTCAAGGCGAACCAGGCTGATAGTCCCGCAAGGATGCGGATGATGATGGCAAATATCTGCCAATAGATGGGAACCGGCGGGATCAGGCTTGTCGTCGTAAAAAAGATCGGTATCAGAAACGGGCGTATCCCGCTGAATGCCGGAAAAAATTCAGCGGGTCCTAAAAATTTTGCAATCCAGGCAAATGCCCAATCGTCCCAATAAAAACCCGTGAATGGGACAAGGAATCCATAGGCAAGGATGGTAATAAAAATAAAGATGAGAGGGATGTGTTTTTCGGAAAGGCGTGGAATTTCCATTGATTAATTATATAGCCGCCTCATTTTAGGAGGCGGCTATATAATGGTACAAAGGGCCCAATTTTCCATCAATAATAATGGTTTCATTCGCTCCATCGGTAAAAGGAGTAGTGTACTTCCGGGTGGGATAATGATTCGCTCTTCGTCAATAGGCAGGTAGCCAAATAGTCCGAGCGGCAGCCCCGGCTTAACAGGGATCATAAGTGTGCCAAAATCAAAACCACGCCGTTTTGGCAGATATTGCGGAAGGATGCTTTGCAGTATCTGGCTGGAGAGTTGAGGTTCGTGCTCCAGCTTCTCTTTTTCTATAACCTGTTTTTGGGTATATAGAATTCCCTCCCTGCGAACCTTCGCGTATTAAGATATGATCCTGCGGAAATTCATGAGGGGTCAGCCTGGCTGCCAGATTGTTTATTTCACATCGTGGAAGGGTTGCAAGAGTGGGGTTTTTTGTAGGATGGCAGACATCATGAGATGCCCTTTACTAAACTAGAACTGAAAAGACTTCCACGTCCACGGTTTTGCCTTTTAGTTGGGCATGACCGTGTGATTCGACCTTGAATGTGCCGCCCAGAGCGGCGCGCGTAACGCTATCGAGGAGGATGGGCTTGCCTACCACCTTTGTATATGTTTCAAGCCGCGCTGCCAGGTTGACAGTATCGCCCACACATGTGTACGTGGCACGGTGCTGAGTTCCAGTGAAACCTGCGATCACCTGACCAGACGCGATTCCTATCCCGATCTTGATCTGGGGTTTATCCTGCGCGGATTGATTCTGGTTGAACCCATCGACTAGTTCGAGCATTTCCAATGCCGCTTTCACTGCGCGTTGACAATGGTCTTCATGGTATACGGGTGCGCCGAAGATCGCCATCAAGCCATCGCCGATCATCTGGTTCACAGTGCCGCCATTGCTTGTGATCGCATCAAACATCAGCGCGTAATAATCGTTCAACAATTCTATGATCTCGGCGGGGGAACGGGACTCCGTTAGTGTGGTGAATGAGCGGATATCCGCGAACATGACCGAGGCTTCTACAAAATCGCCACCCAGAGAAAAACCCGTTCGGGATAATTCATCTGCAACTTCTTTTGTGGCGAATGTGCGGATCAGTTTGCGCTGTTCATCGCGCAGGCGTTTCTTTTCGAGGCTTGCATTGACCCGCGCGCGCAGCAGGATCGGGTTGACGGGTTTGTTCAAATAATCTTCCGCGCCGAGTTCCACACACTTGACGACACTCTCGATCTCATCCAAGGATGATGTCATGATGATCGGGATATTGCGCAGTTCATGATCCTGCAGGCAGGCTTCGAGGACCTGGTAGCCGTTCATTTCAGGCATTTCAATATCCAGCAGCATCAAATCAAAGGAACCCTTCCTCAGCATATCCAATGCATCCTTGCCGTTCTCAGCCGTTTCGACACGGTGGCCATGATGCTCCACGCCGCGACTCAACAGGATGCGGTTGACCTTGTTGTCGTCCACGATCAATAACTTACCCGGCTCATGCGTGGATTTCATGAACGCATTCCCCTTAATTCTTCGGCAACTTTGCTGTATGCTTCTTTTATAACATCGAGCCTGTTTCCAATTTCGAGATCATTATCCCTGCCCATTTGTTCCAACTCCCTGGCGAGGACTCCGAGTTCAGCGGCGCCGAATGTATTCGCGTTGGACTTCAATGAATGCGCATTACGCCGAAAGGACTCGACATCCTTCGCCTCCAATGCGGACTGCATATTGGCAAGCATGTTCGGTGCATCGTCAAGAAAAGCGTCTATCAGTTCGGTGATGAAATCTTCACCTGACATTTGTTTGAGTTCTTCGAAAATTGTCCGGTCTATTATGGGCATTTGGACTCCATGGTTCCGTGGTTGCGGGGTGGTGGCCTGAAGCAAGATTCACCAAGAATTGGATTGCTTCGTTTGGAAAACACCCTGCACGATGTGACAGTAATGTTATTTTCTCTCTACTTTATATAACGCCTCCACCAACTCATTGACTCTTATTGGTTTGCTGACGTAATCGTTCATTCCAGCGGCGATACACATTTCTCGGTCGCCCTCCATGGCGTTGG
>DNDO01000194.1:560-726 GCA_003484265.1 Anaerolineae bacterium | reverse complement strand
CGTCCATCTCGGGCATTTGGACATCCATCAATATAACATCATATATCTGCCGTTCGATGGATTCCACCGCCTCAATACCGTTCGACGCAACGTCAGCGCGGTATCCCATTTGATCAAGGATGCGCATGGCAAGTTTTTGGTTCACCTGATTATCCTCCGCCAGCAG
>DNDO01000194.1:0-313 GCA_003484265.1 Anaerolineae bacterium | reverse complement strand
CCTGATTATCCTCCGCCAGCAGAATGCGTAACGGATGTTCCCTGCCCATCTTTTTGTCCATTGCGTCATTGACCGGTTCAGGCTTGGCCGTTACGAGACTCCGTGCGAAGAGACCAGCCAGGGCGTCGTATAGATGCGAGGGTTTGAGGGGCTTGGCCAGATAGGCTGAGAAGTTTAATTCGTCAGCGCCGAGTTCGCGTCTGCCCAGTGACGTCAGCAGGATGATCGGTAATGCTTTTTCATCCTGTAATTTGCGTATTTCGCGTGTGAGCATCAAGCCGTCAAGTTCCGGCATGTGCATGTCGGTAATGAT
>DNDO01000035.1:3643-5054 GCA_003484265.1 Anaerolineae bacterium | reverse complement strand
ACCGAAACCTGGCTCGCCCGAGGGCGGCTTCCATTGTGAGGAGGGAGATCGTCGGTTGCGTGCCGACCATAAATCTTTGTGCGCCGGGCGCGGGTTCGAATTCTAGTCCGAAGTCGAAGGGATTCTTTTGCCCCCACCAACCCCAAATGGGTGAAGTGAGTTTGTCCTGTATTTTTTTGTTGACGTAGAGGAAGGCTGGCGCGCCGGGACCGCCGTTGAGGTATTTGTAGGTACAGCCGATTGCGAAGTCTGCATTGCAATCGTCGAGGTGGACGGGAACGGAGCCGGCGGAATGGCTGAGATCCCAGAGGACAAGAGCGCCTGCCTCGTGGGCGAGGTTGGTGATGCGCTCCATATCGTAGATGTAACCGCTTTTGAAGACAACATGTGAGAGTGTCACGAGGGCGGTGTCTTTGTTGATGGCGGATTCGAGGGCTGCGAGGTCGGGCGTGATATCGTTGTCGATTGCGCCGATGCGAATGATCTTGTGATGATTGCCGAGGGTGTTTACGCATCCTTGCAGGATATATAAGTCAGATGGGAAGTTGAACGTATCCGTGATAATGCGTTTCTTTTCAGGTTGAAAAGCTAATGCCGCCATGACGAGTTTGTACAGGTTGAGTGAGACTGTATCGGTGATGAGTGTTTGACCGTCCGCTGCGCCAATTAATTTGCCGATCTTGTCACCGACCCTTTTTGGAGCTTCCCACCAGCCTTTGTTCCAACCGCGGATGAGGTCTACGCCCCATTGATCGTCCACAATATGCTTTGCTTTTTGTTGTGCTACCTTGGGCATCATGCCAAGGGAGTTGCCGTCGAGGTAGACAAGGTTGGGGTCTGCGATGACAAATTGGCTGCGGTAGGAGGCGAGTGAATCTTCGGTATCCAGTTTCTTGGCGAAGGAAAGGGTAGGTTCAAATATCATAAAATATAAGTCTTTCTTTTCGCCCTACGGTACGATCACATTACTTCTGAATGGATATACCCAGTCGAATGTAATGGTTACATTATCCGCAGACTCGACAATTGAAAGCACCCTGATGATTGCATACGAGGTTTGGTCATCTCGCTGGATTTCGATGGCGAAACCCTCCCCAATTTGTGGTTCAAAACCACCAAAAGCCATCTCAGCGGTGGAAATCTCATTTACGTCAGCAGGGGAGCTGATCAGACCTAGGGAAACCATCCTTTTATCTGGAACGAATTCAGCAGCATTCCACCAGACATCTCGATCCACTTCCGGACCAGAGGTGATTGCTTGTGTGGAAAATATATAACCCGTACCACCCGGCATGGTGACCGTAGGCAAATCGGTTTTGAGTTGTTCGGGTGTTTGCGTGGGAAAATTTTCCTGTACGGCGGCAGTTGGGTTGGAAGTTGGAGTTGGTTCCTGCCTGCTGATAACACTTGG
>DNDO01000035.1:0-3324 GCA_003484265.1 Anaerolineae bacterium | reverse complement strand
CTCCGTCCCGAAAATAGGCTTGTCAACCCAAAGATTCTTTATGGGCACCTTGCTCATTGCATATTCTGCCAAGGCGGTAATTGTAAGCGATGGATTTACCCCGGGGTTGGCGGGCATGATCGAGCCGTCAATAATATACAGGCCGTTGTAATTATGCACTTCAAAGTTTTCATTGACGACACCCTCGTCAGCATTCCTGCCGATCGGTGCGCCGCCAAGGATATGGGCGGTGGTGGGCAAGCCCAGTAGATTTTCACCGAGCGAGCCTAATGCAACGCCGTTTGTGCGGTTTGCAAAATCGCGCGTTAGTTCATGCGAGCCATTCACCTGCGCGTGTATTTTATAACCAGGTTCCTCATCGGCAACCAATCCGCGGCGGAACAGGGTAAAGAAACTTCTCCCCATGCGGAAGCGCATACGATTGTCTGCGTGCTGCATGACGAGCAGGATGGTCACATTATGCGCCCAGCCTGGCAATACCAGTGATTTCAAAAAATCAATAGGATGCGTCAATGCCCAGCCGATAAATTTCAAAAGGCGAATTGGAATACTTACGTTGGTGTCTATCAACGGCGCGGCAAGGAAGCGCATCAGCGATGAACCATCAGGATAGCGGACAGGTTCGATACGCGTCATCTCATCGTGATTATAGATGGATGAGATTGCCACACCCTCCGAATAATTGACATCGGACTTGCGTGCCACGCTTCCCAACAACGCCTCAGAGTTGGTTCTCACCATAGAACCGAGTCTCGCCGACAGCCCGGGCAGTGACTTCTTGACATCGCGCAAATTCAAAAGCAATTTTAATGTCCCCATCACGCCAGCCGAAAAAATGACGTTCTTTGCGTACACAGTTTGTTTTCGTTTCAAAGGGGAGGTGGATGATTGGTAAGTAATCGCATAGTTTGCGTCTTTGATCGCCGACTGCAGACCATTGACCGCGCTTCGCTGCCTGCCGTCTGTGGTCAATGGTTGCACGTCGGTGACTTCTACCTCTGCACGCACCTCCGCGCCATTCTTCTCTGCGAAATACAAATAATTTTTAGGAAGCGTATTCTTGGCGTTGTAACGACAGCCGACCATGCACCCGCCGCAGTGCCGACAGCCCGCGCGCGCGGGTCCTTGTCCGCCAAAGTAAGGGTCGGGGACGGTGACTCCAGCCTCTCCGAAAAATGAACCGACATCCGTAGCGCGGAAGGTGTGTCCCATACTGCGGTCGTCCGCCATTTGCTTGAGGACGTGATCGCCCTTCCATAATTTGGGATTACGCGTCACACCGAGCATTCTCTTTGCCGTCTCAAAATGCGAACGCAAGGCATCACCCCATTTTATGTTTTGATTCCAAGCGGGAGTGGCGAAGGTCTCATCCGTTGGGACTTCGAGCACGTTAGCGTAACCTAAACTCCCGCCGCCGACCCCCGCTCCGTGCAGGACCATCACACCTTTGAGAGTACTGATCTGCATAATACCGTGCGCGCGCAAGGTTGGGAGCCAGAGGTATTTCCAAAACTGCCAATTGGATTTGGCGAAATCTGTGTCTTCGAATCGCTTTCCTTTTTCAAGGACGAGTACAGAGTAGCCTTTTTCGGTCAGCCGCATGGCAGAGACAGAGCCGCCGAAGCCAGAGCCGATGATGATGTAGTCGTAGGTTTGTGACATCTATGAATCCTGATAATGAGGTTTATTCATTATAAAGCCCCCACCGCCCTTATCGGGGCACTTCCCCTAAATACGACGATAAAATTCAGTATGCGGTCTCAAAGTCTCATACTTCGTAATTGGGGGAGACTGGGAGGGGGCTATCTAAAAGGACACACATCCGCTGGCGCATAAATATGACTTTGCCTTCCATGATAATCACTCCCCAGCAGACTCAATATCTCAGTGTGTTCCATCGTATATGGAGCGCCGCCAAGCAGCCATCGTACATCTCGTACTTGGACTGGTACGCTTTCCAGAAGGCGGATGCCGATTCCACGTAGGGAGCGACGATGGAGTGGTTGTGTCAATGGCAGAAGTTGAATTGATTTGAGTCACCGAAGGTATTTTCCGCAGGCGGTGAGAAATAGTATTCCGCCGACAAGTCAGATTGTGATTCGTTTCATGTTTATCATTCCATTATAATTCTGCTTACCTTGGTAGATCAGGTTTTTCATACAATGCAGATTTCCAACTCCTTCTACCACCAAAGGCTGAAAACGCCTCTTCCCACAAATTGTAGCTATCTGTACTGCTCATTTTTGCTGGCTTTTGTATTGTGTTGAAGCCCAGCAAGAATTCAGAACATAAACTAGATAGGGATTCAATTGGGGAATTCCGTCGATCTTCCGTTGCTATTGATTTGCCCGCTACAACTGCAGCATTTGCCGCATGGTTTCCAACCTGAGCGGGTTCCTGGGTAATAAGAGTGGAGTTATGTGAAATCGCCAAATATGGGCTTTGCGCTGCACGATGACTCAATGAAATTATAGAAAAATGAAACCAATGTTCCTCTTCTACTTCTCCATCACCCTCGCCATCCTCTCCAGTGCACTATATCATTTCGTCGCCAAGAGTACACCGTCGAATGTCAATTTCACGGTTTCTCTTTTGGTGACTTATGCAGTTGCCTTTGTTGTTACCCTGCTAGGATTCTTTTTCTTCCCAGCTACAAACGGAATCACGGTCGAGCTAAAACACCTCAACTGGGCAAGCATTGGACTTGCCGTCGCCATCGTTGGTATCGAATACGGATTCCTGCTTACCTATCGCGCAGGCTGGAACTTGGGAATCGCTGCGGTGCTGGTGAATGTGGTCGCGTCGTTGATCCTTGTCCCTGTGGCAATATTCGTTTTCAAAGATAAGATCTCGTGGGTAAATATCTTGGGGATTCTGGTTTGTCTAGCAGGGCTTGTCATGCTAAACTGGAAAAGATGACAATATTCTCCCGTTTCAAATCCGCCGCCCGCATACTGCTCAAAGGCGAACCTAAAAATAAAAACCGCAAACTCATCCCTGCCATAACGCCTGAAGAAGTGGATGAGATCAAGCAGTTCTTTCCGCGCGATAAATTCTTCATTCTCGGTCATGCCCGTTCGGGGACAACGCTTCTCATGCGGCTCGCGCGTTTGCATCCTGAAGTACATTGCAACTATCAGGCACATTTCTTCACGCGCAAGCCGTTGTTGAAATCGCTGGTCGATTCGGCTGAGATCGAAGAATGGCTGACGCGCAAGTCCAACCGTTGGAATCATGGACGTGATCTCTCACCGCTGATTCTGCGTGCCTCCGCAGATTTCATCATGGAACGCGATGCCGCCCGCGAAGGCAAAAGCATTGTCG
>DNDO01000225.1:2909-9248 GCA_003484265.1 Anaerolineae bacterium | reverse complement strand
CCGTCTGAAAAACGGGCTTACAAGATCGTGGACACATACAAAACACGCGCGTCGCTCGACCGTACCAGCCAGACCTTGATCGATTCGTTCAAGAAAGTTTACTCCGACCTTACCGCGCTGTTCATCTTTCCCAGTTTCAAGATCAAGACCGTTCTTAAACTTGCTGGGCAGGGTATTGTATTACCGACGGGCATCACGCGCTTCACTGTCTCTCCGCGCGCGTTACATTTGAATTATCCTTTGCATGAGCTTTCGAGCGCGAAGCCCGTGGAATACAAGCAGGAATATTTGGACAATTGGATCGAACAACGCGTGATAAAGAAAGGTGTACGACTTTATTCAGAAGCAACATTCCTGTTTGATGAGTAAAAGACTAATTATGACAATGGACTTTTTCTTTCCTGAAGATAATTTGAACCGTGTGACGCCCGAGGAGACCCGCATCACGTCGCTTTCTGCGGTGCCGTATCCCGACGGCTATCGTTTGCATGTTCATATTGAAATGACGCCTTTTCAAACTCGCCCGCATCTCGATATAAAACTTACTGATTGCGATGGCAGGGAGGTTGCATCCACCAGCGTCGTCGAGCCGTTGAATTGGAAGATCGAATTCACGATGCACATCCGCGACGATGAGTTGAAAAATCCTTACACATTGGAAGCGACCCTTTTCTATCCCGATGGAGGACCGTCCGCTGAACCGCAGACATTTACATTCGATGTATTGCCGCCTCAACCTGCGCCCGAAACTGATTCAACTCAATAGACATTATCCATGCTCAACCGATTTTCTGTCATTTTCCTTCTTCTCGTCATATTCATATCCTCCTGTTCACAACCGGTGACAGAGATGCCGTTTGAGTCCACCCTCCTCCCCACAGCAACGGAAGATTTTGTCCCTGTTGTGCCGAGGAACGCGGAAGAGACCATCCTGCTCTCCATCGAGGAAGACGGATACGCCCATCTCTTTTCCTACATCCCAAACAAGATGCCGCTTACACGCCTTACCAATGGAGACTGGGATGACATATCCCCTGCTCCCAACCCGGCCGGCGAGAAGGTCGCCTTCGCATCGAACCGTCTCGGTCAATGGGACTTGTTCCTCATGGATCTCTCCAGCGGAGAATTGACGCGCCTTACCAACACACCTGAATATGAAGCCGCGCCCTCGTGGTCACCGGATGGATCCTTTATTGCATATGAAGCCTATCGCGATGAGAATCTAGAGATACTTGTTGGTCCCGCAGATGACCCGACGAATAACGCGATACGTCTTACTGTCTCTCCCGCATCCGATCATTCTCCTGCCTGGGCGCCCGGCGGACGGCAGATCGCTTTCATCTCGAACGGCGAAGTCATCCTTGCCGACCTCGATAAAACCAACGATCAACGTTTCCAGAATCTCAGCAACTCTCAAACCGCAGTTGAATCGCACCCCGTCTGGTCGCCTGATGGGAATCATCTCGCGTGGGCGGCGCAATCACAAAGCATCGGGCGGAGCGGTATCTACGTGTGGAACGCAGAGAATCAACTCCCTGCACAATGGATCGGCGACGGCGACCTGCCCGCGTGGAATGCCTTCGGCGACCAGATCATCACTACCGTCCCTGCTCCGAACACAAATTTCATCATCACCTACGCCATCGATGGGACGATCCTGCAAACACTGACACCTTTCCCGCACCAGGTAAGTGCGTTGACATGGTCGAACCTCGTTATGTCTGACTCCCTGCCCAGAGAGTTCGAAGAAGCCGCCCAACATACGCCCGCTCCGCTTTGGGCGCCAAGCGGCGGACCGGTTGTCGAAGGCGTAGCGGGAAGGTGGTCTGTAATTGATCTGAACAATGTGCAGGCACCACATCCGCAACTGCATGACCTCGTAGACGAAGCTTTCAATGCACTGCGGATGCGCACCATTGAGGAAGTCGGCTGGGATGCGCTTGCCAGCCTTGAAAATGCTTTCGTGCCGATCACATCGGACCTCGACCCCGGCTTCGGCAATGACTGGTTGTACACCGGGCGCGCATTCGCGATCAATACCTTGATGACCAATGCCGGCTGGATGGTCGCGGTGCGCGAAGATTTTGGCGCGCAAACCTACTGGCGTTTATTTCTCCGCACGCAGGCGCAGGACGGTTCCCTTGGGATCCCACTCCACAACCCGCCCTGGGATTTGCGCGCGCGCTATGACCTTGACCCGCAAGTCTACGAACAGGGCGGAACGTATACAAATATCCCACCCGGCTATTGGGTGGATGTCACATCGCTTGCCGCACAATACGGTTGGGAGCGAGTCCCTGCACTACCGAACTGGCGCACCTATTACGGCGGTGCGCGCTTCACTGAATTCGTTTTGACCGGCGATCTCGATTGGTATACCGCCATGCTTCAACTTTATCCACGCGACGTTTTACTGACCCCCACTCGCCTGCTGGCTCCCACACTTACCCCAAGCAGGACGCCAACAAACACATCAACACCCACAAACACCCGCACACCGCGTCCTACTGCAACACGTTTCACAGCCACCCCGAGCATAACGCCCACTCCGTCGAACACGCCAACGCCAACCATCACCCCGCTGACTGTTATTCCATGAAAATAATATCACCCCGTCTTTGCGCACGGAGCGAAGCGATCTCCCACACCCGAGTGGAGATTGCTTCGACTGACAATCACCCTTTTCGCAATCAAGGAATTTTCTTAATTATCTTATTCATCCTCGCCTCGTGCGCGCCAGCTTCCCCAAGCAAAGCGGACCAGACCCCAACGGCGGTAATTGCTGGGGATTCAGTGACACAGCTTCCAGTCGAATTTGAAGCGACACTTCGTCCGACGATAGAACCATTCCGATTTGCGCTCCCAACCCCGGGTGCTGAACCTGTTTCGGGATGGCGTCCGCCTCTTTACCCGATCCCGTGGGCTGTTTCGGCTTACGATCACTTTTATTTCGCCCGCCCTATCGCCGCGGACAACGTCAACTGGCCTCTTGCTGAATACCGCTACGGCGGCGTTTTCTTCGGACCGGAGGTCGTGCATACCGGGGTTGACATCGGCGCAGAGGAAGGCGATCAGATCCTTGCCGCCGGACCCGGCACCATCGTTTCCGCTGGATGGGGATTATATTCAGGCGTGGCAGATAATTTTGGTGACCCTTATGGGCAGGCTGTGGTCATTAAACATGATTTTGGCTACAAGGGACAAACGTTGTACACGATCTATGCCCACATGCTCGAGACTATTGCGCTCGTTGGGCAACACGTGGAGACAGGCGATGTGATCGGTCTGGTCGGCAAGACGGGCGCGACGACCGGTCCGCATTTGCATTTTGAAGTGCGCGTGGGCGAGAACACGTTTTACCGCACCTACAACCCCGAGTTATGGATGGCTCCGCCACAGGGCTGGGGTGTTTTGGTCGGGCGTTTAACGGACGAGGATGGGGAGTTGTTGAACCGCTACTCTTTGGATGTCCGCCCCGAACCATCGGGAGTGCCTTTACGAAAGGTCATCAGTTATGCGGTAGGCGCGGTCAACCCCGACCCGTATTATCAGGAGAACGTCGTATTAAGCGACCTCCCCGCCGGGATATACAAAATAACTCTCAATTACAAGGACAAAGACTTGCAAACCTGGGTGGAAATATTTCCCGGGCAAGTGACCTACTTCACCTTCACAGACGAAGATGCGTTTCAGGTCGTCCCCCCACCAACGCCCAGACCCAATTTTTTACCAACGGCTATACCTTCTCCCACACCATGATTGAGCTTTCAGCCGGGGGAATTTAATATTAATTCTCTATGGTATAACCATCTCCGTGCCGGTGGTATTGAAGTGTCCACTGACAAATCCACATTTCCCATCCTAAACAGATCCTTTGAATATGAAAAAATACCCTACTCCATTTATCATCTCGGCAATAGCACTCCTAATAGCGTTATCGGCATTTGCTGTGTGGGGAATCCCATATTTCTTTCAGCCGCCTTCGATTGTGCCCAACGGCAGCACCTATGGCTCGGATACTGTCCGCGCACACGTGACACAGATTCTTGAGGAGGGGCAGATCACGCTTAGTGAAAACAAGCAACCTTATCAAGTGTTGCTTGTCGATTTACTCGAAGGTGATTACAAGGGTCTCCTAATAGAGGTGGATTATGGGAAACGTCAATTGCGCAGCGACACCAATCGCTTTACACCCGGCGATGAGATATTTGTCCTCATCGGAAAGGATCCAACCGGCGTTCTGACAGCATACTACGTGGATTACGTGCGTACAAAACCGCTTTTGATCTTGCTGGGGATATTTGCCGCCTCAGTGATACTGATGGGTCGTTGGAAGGGCGTTGGCAGTCTCCTGGCTCTATCATTCACCATGCTTGTGATCATCGGCTATATCATTCCTCACATCCTGGCAGGAGAGGATCCCTTTCGCGTAAGCCTGATCGGCTCCACGATTCTCCTAGGAACGACACTGTATCTGACTTATGGCTGGAATCTGAAAACACATGCTTCTGTTCTAAGCATGATCCTGGCACTGCTCTTAACCGGTTTACTTTCGGTTTTTTTCGTGTCGTTTACGCGGTTGACCGGCTCTGGGCAGGAGAACGCATTGTTCTTGATACAATTTTCGTCGGTCAGCATCAATCTGCGCGGATTGTTGCTGGGCGGAATGATTATCGGCGCATTGGGCGTCTTGGATGATCTGGTAAGTTCGCAGTCTGCGGCGGTGTTCGAAATCCACGACGCAAATCCATCTCTGGGCTTCCTTCGTATCTTCGAGAAATCCATGCGCATTGGGCGCGATCATGTAGCCGCCACCGTCAATACCCTCGTGCTCGCTTATACGGGAGCATCACTACCTTTATTATTGCTCTTCACGTTGGGAAGCGGAAATTACGGCTTCCTGCTCAATGTGGGATTCGTGGCAGAGGAAGTTGTGCGCACGCTCGTCGGTTCGCTTGGATTGATCGCCGCAGTACCGATCAGTTCGTTGATCGCCACATCTCTGGCGCTGTATAGCGACCGGCTGGGCGAGTGGCGTGTATTACTGGGTCCGGAAACTGGGGACGGGGAACATCGTCATTCGCATTAGTAGGGCATGAATATCTAATGATCTCATTCTGCGCTCCTTGCCGGGCGTATTCACATTTATGGTTGTTCCAATTCATCCCACCCAAACCATGTTTTCACTCCTGCATATCAAAGCCTTGACGAACAGAACATCTGTGCTATACTCACGAGTATACACAGTTTAGACCTTTACACTAGTATCTGGAGAAATAACATGGCCCCTCGAAAAACAAAAGCATCCGCCGCAGTCGAACAAACAGTAATGCCCACCGATAACAGCGCAAAGAAAGCCGTTCTTGATAAGGCAGTCGGAGATATTCTCAAACGTTACGGCGACGGTTCCATAGTCCGCCTTGGTGAAGCACAGTTCATGCAAACCGAGGTCTATCCCACTGGTTCGCTGTCGCTCGACATAGCGCTTGGCGTCGGAGGCATCCCGCGTGGACGCGTCACCGAGATTTATGGTCCTGAATCGTCCGGCAAGACCACAATCTGCCAGCACATAGTAGCAGAAGCACAGCGTATGGGCGGCACCGCTGCATTCATAGACATGGAGCACGCCCTCGATCCCGTCTACGCCGCGCGCGTAGGCGTTGATATTGACAACCTCCTTGTGTCACAGCCCGACACAGGTGAACAGGCTCTCGAGATCACCGAAACCCTCGTCCGCTCCGGCGGCGTGGATGTCATAATCGTCGACTCAGTTGCCGCGCTCGTCCCCCGCTCCGAGATCGAAGGCGATATGGGCGATGCTACCATGGGTGTGCAGGCGCGTCTCATGTCTCAGGCGCTCCGCAAACTTTCAGGCGCGATCAACCAGACTAAAACATCCCTCATCTTTACCAATCAACTCCGCCAGAAGATCGGCATCATGTTCGGCAACCCAGAAACAACCACAGGCGGTAACGCACTCAAGTTCTATGCCTCGGTCCGTCTTGACGTTCGACGCATCCAGGCGATCAAGGTTGGCGATGAGGTCATTGGTAACCGCACCCGCGTCAAGGTCGTCAAGAACAAGGTTGCCCCGCCCTTCCGGACTGCCGAGTTCGATATCATGTTTAATGAAGGCATTTCCAAAGCTGGCGACATCCTCGACCTCGCTACAAAGTTCGAAGTCGTCCAAAAACGTGGCGCTTTCTACTCTTACGGCGACACCCGTCTCGGTCAGGGACGCGAAAACGCAAAAGATTTCCTCCGCCAAAATATGGATATGTCGTTGGAGATCGAAGGCTTCATCCGTCAAAAAGCCATTGCTGGTGAGATCGTCCTTCC
>DNDO01000225.1:0-2635 GCA_003484265.1 Anaerolineae bacterium | reverse complement strand
TTATCATTTGTTTAGCTTCAGCCTGTTCCCCCTCCCCCAAAGCGACACCGTTCATCCCGCCCACAAATCAGGTCCCTTTTATAGAACCGACTCTCATCTTCATCGCGACACCGGCAGCGACGGTGCAAAGCTTGGAGATTCCGTTGCCTACGGTCATTCCCACCATTGACCAATTATCCTGCACCAATAACCTATCATTTATTGAGGATATAACTATCCCCGATAATTCGTTCATCCCATTTGGAACCGCCATAAACAAACAATGGCTGGTCGAAAACAGCGGTACCTGTAACTGGAACTCACAATATAAACTCCGTCACATCGGCGGGGCAGTTCTCGGCGCACCTGAGGAGATCGCCCTCTTCCCTGCCCGTTCAGGGACACAGGCTACGATCCAGATCACATTCACAACGCCCTTTGAGGAGGGTGTGTACGAATCTGCGTGGCAGGCATTCGACCCGAACGGATTCCCCTTCGGCGACCCGATTTACATGCGGATTCTCGCAGCTCCCTAGAAAGGATTTCTTATGCCTTCTCAAACTAATTTCCCCATCGTCTTTAAAGAATTAAAGTCCATTATCGCGCCATTCACTGGGAAACTGAAAGTCACAGCTGATACTCGGGTAGTATATTCCGTGGATGGTCCCTATAACGAGAAATGGAAAAAGGACCTTTTCTTCGCTTCTACCCACATCAAAAAGAATTATGTTTCCTTTTACCTGATGCCGGTCTATATGTATCCCGACCTTCTAAATGACATCAGCCCCGAATTGAAAAAACACATGCAGGGCAAATCCTGTTTCAACTTCAAGAAGGTCGAACCGGAATTACTAAAGGAACTTGCCGATCTGACAAAAAAAGGATACCAGCGGTTTCAAAAAGAAGAAGGCTGGAAGTAACGGACCCGGAAGAGGAGAACTCATGAAATTCAAACTCGACCTCTCAATAATTAGACCTATAGCAGATGTGTGGAAAGCATTCGACAGCGCTGAGAACATGAAAAAATGGCAAACCACTCTCACAAAGTTTGAACCTGTCAGCGGGACGCCCGGTCAACCCGGCGCTGTCTCAAAACTGACCTACGAAGAGAACGGACGGGAATTTGCGCTTATAGAAAAGATCACCCTGCGCGAAGAACCCAACCGCTTCGACGGTGTTTACGAAAACGATTTTGCCGATAACGTCATCAGAAACACATTCATCGAGCAGGCGGATAATTCAACGCTGTGGGTGATCGAAACAGAATTCAGATTCAAAACACTGACAATGAAGATCATTGGTCCCTTGATGAAGAAGAATTTTGTTTCACGGACAAAGAAGGATATGGAACGCTTCAAGGAACTTGCGGAAAGTCAGTAGCGAGTGAAATCAAATACCCCCATCGAAAGGATGGGGGTATTTGATTCAGATCGTCACAAGACGGCGGTCTGTAACACGTCAATTGCTCCTTGTTCAACCTCACTGATCTTTAATAGAAGATCCCGCAAATTCGAACGAAGGTCTGCCGCCTCTGTCTGAGATAAGGGAAAATCCTCTTCAGATTTTTTCAGAAGCTCCCGCAAACGGCCGTTGCTTTTTTTGATCTCAGTTAACGCATCATTGCCCTTATCAATAAACAGGTCATACTTCTTCTGTATTAATTTTTTACTTTCCCCAAGCAACGGCACATCGTCAGGCAAAATGGCATCGCCGAATTTAAGCCACAATTGGTAACTCTCTCTAAACATTTCCGCAGAATCTTTCAAGGCGGGTTTTTTCAAGATCAGCGCGGCTTCATCAAGAAAGTCGGCATACAAACCGCGTTCGGCACCGTCAGCCGAACCCCATATATTGACCCAATCATACATCCCTGGCTGTACAGGCGAGCCTGCCAGCGCATGATACATTCGTACACCGGGCGGAAAGTATCGCTCCCAACTCTGCTTGTTGCGAGTATTCAACAGCATGTCGGAGAGTTTTTCATACGCGGCAAAGCCGAAATTATCGCGCGCTCCTTTTGGAGGTTGTTCGGTGAACAGCTTGATCGTTTGGCAAATGCCCTTGTGGACGGCACCAGCCAGTTTGGTCGGTTGAGGCGCGTCCAGGGTCATAAGTCGATATTTGTCCAATTTAACGCGCCCGCGCGCTTGTGTCAGAGTCTCCATCGAAACTTCCAACGGCTGGCTCGAACGGTCTGCAACAGTAACAGTTTTCCCATCTGACTTGACCGCGAGTATCGGCATCATGCCCCACATGGCATGGTCTGAAACAAGATCATTGTACGGCATGCTGAAATAGTCCGCCCATGCTAAAGGATATAACCCTGTCTCAAGCACGTTTTGCAAATTCGTTACTGCGACATCCGCCTTGTTCGTCTGCTGGACATCCTGCGCGATCCCCAATCGCTCAAGAATTGTATTAAAGGGATCGAATGTATTGCGCGTGAGAAGGGAGACATGCGGCAGGTATCCCTTGTATTCAAAAGTGAAGTACCCGAAAGCAATGCCGCCGCTGACGCCAAGCAATAATGCCTCCGAATAAGGCTTTCCCGTATGAGGCGCTTTGACTCCCTGCAAGGCAAGAGCGTTATGGATGCTCCCGGTTTCCCAATGACGACCTGTAAATTGATTTCTTGTTGATCATCTCGTAGACGCAC
>DNDO01000023.1:758-3207 GCA_003484265.1 Anaerolineae bacterium | reverse complement strand
CACTATCACTCGCTTCGTATGCCGTATGAATGGTCTGAGCCTGCTGAAGAGGAAGTGACCAAAGCCCTGGAAGACCTCCGCCAAATGTACGCAACTACGAACGATGTCCAGCGGGAGGTTGAAGAAGGCGATTACGTTCTGGTGGACATCAAGTCAGAAACCACAGAGATGAACCGCACAGGCTTTGCGGCATTTGTTCGCAAGGAAGCACGCGATACCGAGTGGCCCTATAATGGATTCGCCAAAGAACTCGTCGGCATGAAGCCTGATGACAAAAAGACCATCAAGCATACATTCCCTGAAGATTGGGAAGTGGATGAATTAAAGGGCAGGGAAGTCGAGATGGAAGCGACCGTAAAGACTGTCCGTGCAGTGACATTGCCGGATCTCGACGATGAATTTGCCAAAACCGTCGGCGCAGGCGAAACGCTTGATGATCTGATGGAAGCCATCAAAAAGGATGTCGAAAATCGTTCCAAAGCCGAATATGACGACAGGTATTTTGTAGATCTGATCGAGAAGATAAAGGAAGGCGCAACTTTCAAGTATCACCAGCACTCTCTGGAACATGAAGGTGAACACGTATTGGAAGACCTGAGCAATCGATTGGGTCAACAGGGCATGGACCTGGATACGTACTTCAAAGTACGCAATACGACGAGGGAGCAATTCATCGAAGAGGAAGTGAAGCCGGTCGCGAAGAAACGCTTTGAACGCTCGCTGATTCTTGATGAGATTGTCCGACAGGAAAAACTTGAAGTGGACGATGCTTCGCTCGATACTGAATTCAACCAAACCTTAAGCGCGTTGACCCAGCAAGGTCTGGACTTGAACAAGGTGAAGGGCGGCAAAAAGGGACAACAGCAACTTGCACAGGCAGTTGCGATGGAGTCGGCGAATCGCGTGTTGACGCGCCGCGCTTTGGATATGTTGAAATCCATTGCGGTCGGCGAGTACAAGTCACCGGAGGAACGTGAAGCCGAAGCCCAGGCCGCGAAGGTTGTTGAAGCGGTCGAAGAAGTATCCGTTGAAGAAAAAGCCCCTGAAACAGAAGCAGACTCAACGTCTGATAGTGAAGCGCCTGAAGCGGAGAAAAAGTCATCATCCGACGGTGAATAAGATTTCCTGATAAAGAATTAATAGAAATCCAACACTGAACGGATATGATTACCGGAATATAAAGGAGACCTCATGATCCCTAACTTCAAAAATGTGACACCGTACGTGATCGAACAAACCCAATACGGCGAGCGCTCGATCGATGTATTTACCCGCCTTATAAAAGAGCGAATTATCTTCCTCGGCACAGCAATAGACGACCAGATCGCCAATGTGATCGTGGCGCAGTTGTTGTACCTCACACATGAAGATCCTGAAAAGGAAATTCAAATGTACATCAACTCACCCGGTGGGCAGGTCTACGCCGGGCTTGCGATCTACGACACGATGCAGATGATACCGAACCCGATCAGCACGGTAGCCGTCGGCGTGACCGCGTCGTTCGGGACCGTGTTGCTGACTGCCGGCACAAAAGGCAGACGCTACGCCCTCCCCAACGCGACCATCCACATGCACCAACCGCTCGGCGGCGCGCAGGGGCAGGCATCGGATATCGAGATCCAAGCCAAGCAGATCTTGCGTTTAAAATCTTTATTGCTTGGTGTCATGTCGAAGCATACCGGCCAGCCTCTTGAAGTGATCGAACGCGACAGCGACCGCGATTATTATCTCGAAGCCCAGGCTGCTGTTGAATATGGTTTGGTGGATCAGGTCTTGGAAAACGCACAAAAACCTGAATAACACGTTTATTGGTTTGCTAAAGCCTGCTGAGGAATCGGCAGGCTTTTTTATTTTCGTCTCTACGATATAATCTCACCTCACAAATGGAGAAATTATGACCTTTTCGATCGTCGCATGTGATCTTGAGCAAAAAGCTTGGGGTGTGGCTGTTGCATCGAAGTTCCCGGCCGTTGGAGCGGTTGTCCCGTGGGCGCAGGCGGGTGTCGGCGCAGTGGCGACACAATCGTTTGCGAACACATCCTTCGGTCCGCGCGGTCTGGCGATGATGGCAACTGGATTGTCAGCGGAAGAGACCCTTTCGCGTTTACTCGAAGACGATATTGACAAGGAACTCAGGCAGGTTGGTTTGGTGGATGCAAAGGGCGGGGCGGCTACGTTTACCGGGACCGGGTGTTTTGCGTGGGCGGGCGGACTTACCGGCAAAGGCTTTGCCATACAGGGAAACATCCTGAAAAGCGAACGCGTCGCACCCGCGATGGAAAGGGCATTCTTGAAAGCCGCGGGCAGCCTGCCGGAGAGACTCCACGCTGCATTACTGGCCGGTGACCGTGCCGGCGGCGATAAACGCGGTCGGCAATCCGCGGCGATCTATGTGGTCAAGCCAAAAAGCGGGTATGGCGGTTTCACTGATCGTTGGATTGACTATCGC
>DNDO01000023.1:0-475 GCA_003484265.1 Anaerolineae bacterium | reverse complement strand
CATGATCTGTATTTTGGCAAAAGCGAAGCCGGTGATCGCGTGGAGTTAAAAGGAACACCTTTAACCCAAATCACGGACATCCTTTCTAAAGCAGGATATTTGAAGAAAGGCGGGGAGTTTCAAATTGCGTTCAATGAGTTTATTGGAAATGAAAACTTTGAAGAACGCGCCGACCCGCAAGCGAAATGGATCGATAAGCCTGTGTTGAAATATTTGGTGAAGAAGTTTTCAAAATAATTTTTCCGTAATTACGAGGAGCCGCTCTTTTGCGGCGAAGTGCATCGCCCTCGCAAATACAAGTGGAGAAGATATGATCCCCTCGAACATCAAAGCACTCATCATTGACATGGACGGAGTCGTATGGAAAGCTGACTCCCCCATCGGCGACCTTGCATCCACATTCAAGCGCATCCGCGAGCGTGGATTGAAATTCGTATTTGCTACAAACAATAGCACGCTTGCGCCTCTTTTGCGT
>DNDO01000021.1:11826-26463 GCA_003484265.1 Anaerolineae bacterium | reverse complement strand
AAATGGTGAAGCTTATGGACGATTCAAGGATTACCAGATTCCCTTTTCGAAGATAGGGCACAATGGCTTCCGTTGCGGATGTCACTGCGCTCATGTCGGCGAGCCTGTATTTCCTTCCTTCATACTCCCCGAATTTATCTTCAAGGAAAGGAGTCGGGACGGCGATCAGGAATACATCAGCTTCCTGCGGCCGGGAGGCAACGGTCAGATTTCCGGATGTTATCGCGGCGTTAACGACATGGTCCAGGCCCGGTTCGTGGATGTGGATCTCGCCACTGCCCAGGCTCTCAATAACGCGCGGGTTGATATCCACACCGAGGACTTTTAGACCGTGTGTTGCAAACGTGGATGCGGTTGGAAGACCGATATAGCCAAGTCCAAGAACACATATTTTCTTAATTTTCACAAAGTCTCCTTGATGGAGTAGTTTATCTCTCTGCCCTATTATACAGCCCTGTGACTTGCGCACCCTCAAAACTTATTTCTTTGAGTCTCGTATAAGAAACAGGACAGGTGACCGCTGAAAAAAGTTCCACTTGTTGTATAATGAATTGGAGGAGTTATGGATTTCCTACTTGACCCAAACATTGCGTATCTATTTTTACTTGGGGGCGTTCTCTTGGCGATGCTGGCGCTTGCAACACCCGGAACAGGTTTTTTTGAAATAGGAGCATTTTTCTGCATAGCCCTGGCAGGATATGCGATTTACAACCTATCCTTTAACTTATGGGCATTGATCCTTATTGTGTTGAGTATTGTGCCGTTCGTATATTCGATCCAGAAACCGAAACGCGAACTGTATCTTGGGATTTCGATTCTAATCCTTGTGATAGGTTCGGTGTTCTTTTTCCCCAGTGAGGGCGGCGGACCAGCCGTGAATTTGTTCGTGGCGATTTCTGCTTCCGCGCTTGTTTCAGTGTTTCTGTGGATCGCAGTAGGAAAATCAATTCTAGCCGCCCATGCAAGACCCTCCCATGATTTGGACGCCCTGGTCGGTCAAATCGGCGAAGCCAAGACAAAGATTCATGATGAGGGAAGTGTGCAGGTGGATGGCGAGTTGTGGACCGCACGAAGTGAGAAACCGATCAGATCTGGAAGCATGGTTCGCGTCCTTCGACGCGAAGGTTTTGTATTGATCGTGGAAAAGAATGAATAATAAATTGTTGTAAGAATAAATTAGAAAAGGAGATTAACATGGATATACTCGGAATAGGTAGTACCGCGATCTGTTTTATTGGTGCGATCCTGGTCATAGGCTTTGTTTTTGTAGCCAATGCCATTCGCATTGTTCCTGAATATCAACGTCTGGTTGTGTTCCGATTGGGCCGAAGCGTTGGACCCAAAGGGCCTGGCATCGTATTTTTGATACCGGTGATTGACCGGGCGGTCAAAGTGGACTTGCGGGAACAGGTACGTGAAATCCCGCATCAAACTGCGATCACAAAGGACAACGCAGGTATTTCGGTTGACTTCATTTGGTACTACAAAGTCCTCGACCCGACTGAATCTGTGCTGGCAGTTGGTAACTTTGAAATTGCTGCGCAAGGTATGGCGACTACTACATTACGCGCTGTAATCGGTGGTATTCCATTGGATGATGCGCTATCTGAACGTGAGCACATCAATACGATGCTCCGTACGCGTCTCGATGAAGTGACCGAGCGCTGGGGTGTGAAAGTGACCAATGTGGAGATCCGCGAGATCATCCCGCCGCGCGAAATTCAGGAAGCAATGAACCGCCAGATGTCTGCTGAGCGTATCCGCCGCGCGGTTGTGACCGAATCCACTGGTACGCGCGAAGCCGCGATCAACGTTGCACAAGGTGAAAAGCAATCCGCGATCCTTCGGGCTGAAGGTTCCAAGCAGTCCGCGATCCTTGAGGCGGAAGGTCAACAAATGGCTCAGGAGTTGAAGGCGCAAGGTTTCGCAAAAGCGCTCGACGCGATCTTCAATTCTGCCAAGGCAGTCGACCAGAAGACCATGACGTTGCAATACTTCGAAACGCTCAAGTCCGTCGGCATGAGCCCGTCAACCAAATACATATTCCCGATGGAGTTCACGAGCATGCTCGATAATTTCCTGGGCAAGGATTCGAAAAAGTAGCACGAAGATAGTTGATAAGACGAAAAGTAGGAAGCGGAATAATCGCCGCTTCCTACTTTTTATTTGATAGAATCCAAACTAATGGAAATACAAACAGCAAATCTACTTGATCTTAATGCTTTGCGGCGGTTGGAAAAGAATTGCTTTGAAAAGGATGCCTGGCCCCTCTTGGATTTATTCGCTGTCCTGACCTGGCCCGAGGTGATACGTTTTAAAGTGGTCGCTAATGATGAAATGATAGGATTCGCCGCCTGCGACCCGCGTCCATCGCAATCCGTTGCCTGGATAGCCACCATTGGAGTTGATCGACGCTTTCAGCGGCGCGGTGTAGGGCGCATGCTATTGCGCGCATGTGAGGAACAGGTCAAATTACCGCGGATGAAACTGAGTGTGAGAATCTCGAATCACAATGCGATCGCGTTGTATGAAAAGGAAGGATACCAGACGGTTGATGTATGGGGGCGATACTATTCCGATGACGAAGACGCTCTCGTCATGGAAAAACTACTTTAATAGATAACCGTCGCCATTCCGTGGGATATAATGATTTTCTATGACCGTTGAAACAGTTGTGCCGCCTGTCTGGGTGGATAAAAAGAACACTCTCAAACATTTGGTGGATGATCTATCCACACAAACCCGCATCGCTGTAGATACCGAATCCAACAGCCTTCACGCGTATCGCGAAAGAGTCTGTCTTATCCAGTTTTCAACGCCAAGAAAAGATTATTTGGTGGATCCCCTGGCGCTTGATGACTTGTCGCTCCTTGCCCCGGTATTCTCGAACCCGAAAATTGAAAAGATATTCCACGCGGCGGAATACGACCTGATCTGCCTGAACCGTGATTTTGGATTCGAGTTTGCCAGCCTGTTCGATACGATGCAGGCGGCCCGCATATTGGGATATAAATTCGTCGGGCTGGATAATATCCTTTCCGAGAAATTTGCAGTCAAAGTGGATAAGCGCCATCAAAAAGCGAATTGGGGTGCTAGACCATTGACCCCGGCGCAATTGGATTACGCACGCATGGATACACACTACCTCATTGCCTTGCGTGATATGCTCGAAAAAGAGTTGCGCGAAATGGAGAGATGGGAACTCGCACAGGATGATTTTTTACTGGCGCAGAATGTTGACGTGCCGAAAGAGAAATTAAACGGTTCGTCTTGGAAACGATTTGGCTCCCGCAAGGATGTCACCCCCCGCGAGCTGACCATTCTCAGCGAGTTGTGTGTTTGCCGCGATGAGATCGCAGAGAAAATGGAAAGGCCGCCGTTCAAAGTTGTAACAAATAACATCCTGTTGGATATCGCGAAAAATGTTCCTGAAAAGGATGTCGATCTAGCGGGACTCGGTTTGAGCCAAAGGCAGATCCAATTGTGGGGAAGTCAGATCTTGGCGGCGGCAAGGCGAGGGATTGACGCTCCGCTTGTTAAGCGAGAGCAGGCAAAACGCCCGAACGATGCGGTGATCCGGCGGTTGGACAAGTTGAAGACTTGGAGAAAGAAAACAGCTGAGGCAATGAAAGTAGAGTCGGATATCATCCTGCCAAAAAAAATCCTGGGCGTGATATCGGAGAACCCGCCGAAAACTATGGCGGAGTTGAAATCTGTCATGAAGGAATCGCCGTTTCGGTTTCGCGCCTATGGCGAACAGATTTATCGTTTGATTGGAGGTTGACATGCGGATACATTTTCACGGCGCAGCCCATACTGTAACGGGGAGCCAGCACTTATTGGAGATCAACGGGCACCGCCTTTTACTGGACTGTGGACTGTATCAGGGTCGACGCAGTGATACATACGCCCGAAACTTGAACTTCGCCTACGACCCCCGCACCGTGGATGCGGTGATTCTCTCGCATGCACACATCGACCACGCAGGGAATTTGCCTAATTTGGTAAAGAACGGATTTAACGGTCCGATTCATGCCACTCATGCAACTGTGGACTTAGCCGGGATCATGCTTGCGGATTCGGGACGCATACAAGAATCGGATGCAGAGTGGGTGAACAAGAAACGCACCAAACGTGGTGACGCTCCTGTAGAGCCTTTATATACCGAAGCCGATGCTCGTCATGCCGTTGACCTGTTTCGTGGGGTTAATTACGATGAGCCGTTTGAAGTAATTCCCGGCGTTGTTGCCCGATTTGTTGAAGCGGGGCATATTCTGGGTTCAGCGTCTGTTTCATTGCAGATCGAAGAAAACGGGAAGAAGTCCCATTTTTGGTTTTCAGGAGATATTGGGCGTTATAAGCTACCGCTGTTGCGTGACCCGGTTTTGCCTGAGAATGTAGATTATCTTTTAATGGAGTCTACTTATGGCGATAAGCCGCATCACGACCCTGCGCAGGCTTTTGACGAATTCGAACAAATTGTTGCGCGGACGATCAAGCGGGGCGGCAAGGTTATCATCCCTGCCTTTGCAGTGGGACGCACGCAGGAACTGGTTTATAACCTGAACATCATGATGTTTGAGCGTGACGTGCCGCCTGTGCCTGTTTTTGTGGACAGTCCGCTTGCTGTTAATGCATCGGATATTTTTAGAAAGCATCCCGAATGTTTCGATGCGGAAACGCGCAAATTTGTTGAGGAGGCGCGCCATCCTGCGTTGGACTTTAAAATGCTGACCTATACGCGGTCTGTTGAGGAATCGAAGGCGCTTAACAAACGGACAGATCCCATGGTCGTCATCTCAGCCTCAGGTATGGCGGAGGCGGGACGCATCCTGCATCATCTGCGGAATAATATCGAAGACCCAAAGAATACAGTTTGTATCGTATCCTGGCAGGCGCCGCATACCTTGGGACGGCGGCTTGCTGACCGTGAAAAACAGATCAAAATTTTTGGCGAGCCGTTTAATGTGAAAGCGGAAGTGGCAACCATTGGCGGATTGTCCGCTCATGCCGGTCAAAACCTGCTCGTGGATTATGTATCCGCTGTAAAAAAGACCGTAAAAAAAGTATTCCTCGTGCATGGTGAAGAGAAGCCTGCCATGGCGCTCACCGAGAAATTGAAGGAGAAGGATATACACGAAGTGTATTATCCCGTACTGCATTCAAGCGTGGAGATTTAAGATATAATACCGCCCGCATGACATGGGAAGGTGCCAGAGTGGTTGAATGGGACAGTCTCGAAAACTGTTGTGGGCTCCGGTCCACCGAGGGTTCGAATCCCTCCCTTCCCGCTGACGAGACCCTGAAGGTTATGGAGCCTTTGGGGTCTTATAATTAGTGGTAAGATTCCCGCAATGAAACTCAACCTCGCCCTTGCTCAGATCGCAACAAAACTGGGGGATGTAGAATCCAACCTCGAAAAGCACTTGCAATACATTGAACAAGCCAAAGCCGAAAAAGCGGATTTGCTTGTCTTCCCCGAACTTTCCCTTACCGGCTATGTATTACAGGATCTGGTTGCTTCCGTCGCACACAGACCGACTGATAATGATCCCATTTTCAAGCCTCTTCTCGAAGCGTCTCATGATTTGGATCTGGTGGTGGGATTCGTGGATGAAGACTCTCGTCATCGCTTTTACATCGCATCCGCCTATCTATCAGCTGGAAAAGTGGTCCACGTCCATCACAAAGTCTACCTGCCCACATACGGACTATTCGATGAGGGGCGTTTTTTTGCCTGGGGGGATTCAGTCCGCTCATTTGATACGCGATTTGGCCGCATGGGAATGTTGATCTGTGAAGACTTCTGGCACGCTTCGCCACCATATCTTCTCTGGCTGGACGGCGCGGATATTCTAATATTCTCATCCGCATCTCCGGGGCGCGGGTTGAACGATAGGGAGAAACTCGAATCTGCGCGCTGGGTTGAGCGCGTCAGCAAAGCGTATGCCAGTATGTTCACCTCCTTTGTCGTGCATTGCAACCGTGTCGGATTTGAAGATGGCTTGCTCTTTTGGGGTGGTGCAACGGTCAATGATCCGAACGGGGAATTGCTCTCCCAGGGACCGTACTTCGAAGAAACAATCACCTACACGGAATTGGATCTAAATCAATTGCGCCGCACACGCGCGCGTCTGCCACTATTGCGCGATGAACGGACAGGTCTCGTTCAAAATGAACTAGCCCGCATCCTTTCCAAAAACAGACAAGAAAAACCATGAAAATCGACCTGACAATAAATACATCCGTGGCTCGTACCATCCTGACCGGGTTCATTAGGAGCGAGGTTACCCGTGTGGGATATTCGCGCGGCGTGATCGGTCTATCCGGTGGTATCGACTCCGCTCTTTCGTGCGCCCTTGCCGTTGAAGCGCTGGGGCGTGAAAACGTTCTGGCTGTAAGAATGCCTTATAAAAGCTCGAGCCCCGAATCGTTGACACATGCCCAGATCTTGATCGAGCAGCTGGAGATTCCGAGTACAACGATTGAGATCACAGATATGGTCAATCCCTTGTTCAACCTTGACTCGAATATCACCAAACTGCGTAAAGGAAATATCATGGCGCGCGAACGCATGATTGTTTTGTATGACCAATCTGAAGTTTTCAAAGGTCTTGTCATCGGTACAAGTAATAAGACGGAAATATTGCTCGGCTACAGCACACAGTCCGGCGACGCTGCATCCGCAATCAACCCGATAGGCGATTTGTACAAATCCCAGGTGCGGCAACTCTCCCGTGCAATGAATATCCCTTCGGAGATTCTCGAGAAAGCGCCATCCGCCGACCTTTGGGAAGGTCAGACAGACGAAGATGAACTTGGTTTCGCGTATGAAGAAGCCGATGAACTTTTATATCTCCTTGTAGATCAGCGTTACAGCCCGCAGGAATGTGTTGAGGTGGGTTTTGATCCATCGTTTGTTGATACGGTCGTCGCGCGCGTCCGTCGAAGCCAGTTCAAACGCATGCAGCCGCCGATTGCAAAACTTAGCAACCGCACCATCGGATATGATTTCCTCTATTTGAGGGACTGGGGAAGCTAATACCCGCCAGTTTTTGAATTGACAATACAGAAGGCTGACAGCCTTCTGTATTGTGTTGTAAAGGGATATACGTGATTCGAATTCCTCCTTCTTTAAAACATCGCAAGTTTTTCTACCTGTGGTTTGGATTGCTCATCTCAATTGCGGGGACTCAAATGCAGGTCTGGGCATTGTTCTGGCATATCCGCGAACTGACGGATAAACCGATCGCGCTCGGCGGGGTCGGCTTGGCGCGCATATTGCCCGTCATTATTTTTTCATTGATCGGCGGCGCAGTTGCGGATTCGTTCAAGCGTACAAAAATACTTTTCATTACGCAAAGTTTCTCGGCGATCACTGCGATTGCTCTGGGATGGTTTTCTCAAACCGGTGAGATCACCATCTGGCATATTTATACTTTGACAGCAATACAAGCAATCGCGATCGCATTCGATGGACCAGCGCGTCAGGCGCTTGTCCCAAACCTGGTCCCCGCGAAGGATCTTCCCAACGCCTTTAGTATGACGTCTATTGCGTTTCAGACCGGCTCGATATTGGGACCAGCTCTAACCGGGTTTACGATTGCCTACGCCGGGCAGGCGGCAGTCTATTATATTAATGCTGTTTCCTTCATGTCGGTCATTGTTGCATTGTTGCTGATCGGTGATATACCCCAAAAAGCGTCGGCTCATATCAAACCTGTCAGTTGGGAGTCCATCAGCGAGGGGATTCAATTTATCTTGAACAAACCGATTATCCTCTCGTCCATGCTGTTGGATTTTGTCGCGACCTTCTTTGCCTCGGCAAACACATTGATGCCGATTGTTGCGCGAGACATCCTCCACGTGGGTGTTGTGGAATATGGGTGGCTTTCCGCAGCGCAGTCGGTGGGAGCGGTGATGGCGGCGCTGGTCATTTCGCAGATTCCCGAATTACGCAGACAGGGACCGATCTTTTTGGGGGCAGTGGTCGTCTTCGGCGTAGCGACAGTTTTATTTGGGTTGAGCAGTTCCATCGTCCTGGCATGGTGCGCGTTGGTAATCATCGGCGCGGCGGATGCCGTCAGCACCATCATCCGTAATACGATTCGCCAATTGCAGACTCCTGATCACATCCGTGGACGAATGACGAGCGTGAACCAGATATTTTTCCAGGGCGGTCCTCAGTTGGGTGAGGTCGAGGCGGGGGTTGTCGCACAATTACTAGGAGCGCCGTTTGCCATTGTGAGCGGCGGTATAGCGTGTATCGTTGGCATGGGTATGATTGTCCGTAAGTGGCCCGCGCTGTTGACCTATAATGGAGACGAGCCTTCGCTTGCCGGTACGCCTGCTGATTGACGATTACCTTGCGATTTCCATACGATTTGCCCCTCTCGGTTGACTCGCGGAGTGAATGGTAATATACTGTGAACATGCGAACGGATTCTCACATAATCCAGACTTTGTTGACCCAAGGCACGCGACTCAATGCGTGCCTTTTTGTTTATCTTAGTTCAAAAGGAGTTTCCCATGGATTACGGACTGATCGGCAAGTTGGAAAAAGCGAAACGATACGCTGAAGACCACACCAGGTTCCGCTTCAATAAATTTGAACTGACGTTCCACGGCGACAACAATGAACACAAGGTCAGTTATGACAGCGGCGCCTTTCAATGCGACTGCGAATTCTTTATTACCCATGAGCGGTGCGGGCATACCATGGCCCTCGAAATCCTTCTCAAAGACATGATCGCCGAGCCGGTTCAAACATAGCCGACTATTAATTGACTTTCAACTGCCCTTCATTCCCCGGAGGGCAGTTGTATTTAAAGCATGGAGAGAACGATCATCAAATTAGGTCTTGAAGTACTACGAACATCAACTCATCATAGATTAAAGGTTATCGATTAGAATGTGACCATGATGTCCAAATTTACCCGACGAGACTTCTTGAAATTAGGCGGCTTAAGCCTCGGTTCAATGGCATTCTCGCCGCGCCTTACAGGAATGTCCGGATTCGACGACAGAAACTTGGTGCGTGTAGCGACAGATTCCATTAGCGTTCACAGCCAGCCAAATGACGAGAGCCGAATCGTTTCGACGTGGTTTCGCGATGAACTGGTAAACGTCTATGAAGAGATCGTTGCAGATGAGCCTACCTATAATCCGGTTTGGTATCGTGTGTGGGGTGGGTATATGCATCGCGCACGTTTGCAAAAGGTCAAGATCCTTTATAACGACATTCTCCCGTCCCTAGCGGAGGGTGAACGCCGCTTGGTGGAGGTGACCGTGCCGTTCACTGAACCGTGGCGTGTTTCCAAGGCATTCGGATGGCAGAAATTGGGCTTTCGCCTCTACTTTGGTTCCGTTCATTGGGTTGAAGCCATTGAAGATGGTCCCAAAGGTCAACTCTGGTATCGGATCTATGATGATCTCACAGGTTTCCCATATCACATTGACACTATGCATGTAAAACCCATCTCTCTCGATACCCTAACTCCCATCACCCCTGAAGTGGAAGTTCAACATAAGCGTATTGAAGTCAATCTGACAACACAAACCCTGACGGCGTTAGAGTATGAGAACCAAGTCTTTCAAACAGAAATCTCGTCTGGTTTGCCGTACGGTCCGCGCGGCGCGAACGGGCTTTCGACGAAAACGCCTGAGGGTGAATTCCGTATCCAAGACAAAATGCCCGCCAAGCATATGGGCGATGGCAACTTATTTGCTGACGCAGACGACTACGAACTGCCGGGCGTCCCATGGACGTGTTTTTTCACGAAGCAAGGCCACGCCTTTCATGGAACCTACTGGCATGAAAATTTTGGCGTACCCATGAGTCATGGCTGTATCAATATGCGCACCGAAGAAGCCAAGTGGCTTTTCCGTTGGGCAGTGCCGCCGCATGAAATTGGGAAGACTTATAATCGGGGATATGGAACGCTCGTGCGGATCCACTATTAATTCACATGCCATCGATCCATTGGACAGGGAAGCATCTCGCCACGCCTAAACCTGCTTTGCTTACAATAGACTCGATCGTCCATCCAAACGGGTTCGGCTACCCAAAAGCCGAGCCAACAGGACGATTATTCCTTGGGGATAATCTTTCTATAATGGCGGCTCTCCTCCCTGAATATGAGGGTTCAATCAACCTTATCTATGCCGATCCTCCATTCTTTACAAATCGAAAATTCAACGCACGAATAGGCCGTGGAGAAGACTCTCGAAAACCAGACGAGTGGGAAATAGCTGACGGCTATCACGATGACTGGCAAGATCTGGATGAGTATCTTGATTTTCTGTATCAACGTCTAGCCTTGATGTATCGTTTGCTAGCTCCCAACGGCACATTGTATCTGCATCTCGACTGGCACGCCGATGCGTACGCACGGTTGATATTGGATGAATTATTCGGCGCAGATAAGTTTCTGAACGAGATCATATGGGCGTATCATGGACCGTCTCCAATTAGAAGCGCTTTCAATCGTAAACACGATACGATCCTCTCCTACTTCAAGGGAAAGGATTACACATTTAATGCGGATGCAGTCCGTGAACCTTATAATCAGAATACAGTGAATACATTCAAGTCGTCGCGCAAGGCTGGCTTTGGTAAGATCCCCGATCTGGATCGTGGCAAAGTGCCTGAAGACTGGTGGTATTTCCCTGTTGTGGCGCGCTTGCATAACGAGCGAACCGGTTATCCAACTCAGAAGCCGAACGCCCTTTTGGAGAGAATTGTTCTTGCATCATCAAATCCGGGCGACCTCGTTGCAGATTTCTTCTGCGGTTCAGGGACAACTCCATTAATAGCGGCAAAACACGGACGTAAATTCATTGCCTGTGATGAAAATCTTCGCGCGATATATACAGCGCGAAACCGTTTGGTCGAATTGCCGAAGGTCTTTAATATTGAGCATGATAAATCTTTCAAGATATCTTATTCAATCCTTCCTAAATCTATAAAGGTAAATTTGAAAAAGGATTTAATATCCTTGGATACTAAACTTGACCTGGATTATTGGGAGGTGGACCCAGCTTGGAACGGGAAAACGTTCAAGAGTGCAATTCAGGCTAAACGTCCCGTGCGTAGCGGTAATCTTCCTCATGAATTAAAAATAAAAATCGGAAGCAATGTCTGCATCCGATTTGTGACGATAAAGGGCAGAAAGTATCAGCT
Source organism: Anaerolineae bacterium (assembly GCA_003484265.1). Classification (GTDB taxonomy): domain Bacteria; phylum Chloroflexota; class Anaerolineae; order Anaerolineales; family Villigracilaceae; genus Defluviilinea. The sequence continues at coordinate 15,281 of DNDO01000021.1, read as the reverse complement.
AAACGTCTAGGCGATACCCAACCCCTCGAATGGTTTTTAGAAATTTTGGATTATTGGGGTCAAGTTCGATTGCGCGCCTTAGCCATGAAATGTGTACATCAAGAGTGCGGGTATCACCTATGTAGTTGGTTTCCCAAACTTTTTTAAATAAAGCCTCACGCTCGACAACCTCTCCGTGTTTATCCATTAAAATTTGAAGTAGAGTTATCAGGCGCGGGGTGAGTTTTGTGCTCTTGCTCAGGCATTTCACGCGTTTATGCTCGAGATCAAGTTGTATGGGACCAGCTGTAACTACATTATTCCCTTCGCTGGGCATAAGAGCTTTGATTCGGTTTACAAGTTTCTGGACAGTGAAAGGAAGACCCAGCACTGAATCGGCAATGTCTTTTCCGATCTTTATTTCTTTTTCTACTATGAGAATGATGGGAAGTTTTGAATCCTTCTTGCGGACGGAACTACATATACGGATACCGGTGCTTCTAAGGGATGCGGCATTTATTACAACAAGGCTGGTGTTGGACTGTTTAATTTTCGAAACAGCCTGGGCGCCGCTTTGTACGGAGAGAATATCAAATCCCTTCTTTTGCAAATCGGTTGCAAAGGAAGGGATTTCTGCATGTCGTCCCTCGATGATCAGTATGGTTGTTTTTTTCATGGGGTAAAAAAGATCATTGGATAATTACTGATTAGACTGTTATTCTTTAATTGCTTAAATCATTATACCTTAAATCTTAAATAAATTATTCTTGCAATGCAATTGAATTTTTAAGGTGCGCCGATTAAACTACAAAACCCGATTCTTATCAAGATGTCTTTTAGGTTGATGGTAATTCAATAAGTTTTTGAACTTATTGACATTATGCTTGACATGCCAAGTTGGCTATGGTAACATCGGCGGACTTCGATGCGGGGTGGAGCAGTGGCAGCTCGTCGGGCTCATAACCCGAAGGTCGCAGGTTCAAGTCCTGCCCCCGCTACTATATTAAATCAGACCACGATCATTTGATCGTGGTCTGATTGCTTAACTGCGTGTTTTTACGGACACATTGGACTTAATTTATTTGTCTCGGTCAACTGGTCCTTCCAAGTGAATTCGCTGTTGTCACTTGTTATGTAATATGTAGCACCGTTAGGAGCCATGGCTACCGTGATGCCTCCGTAACCCGACATAAACGGAACCCACGGGGCGCAGCCATAATAGGTTGGGTTATCTGCTGTGGTGAAGTTGTATGCCCAGAATGAGTCTTTATACATATAGTTTATCGATGTATCAAACCCATGGTTGGATGTTTGGTGCATACCCTGTGCAAGCAGGGACGGTGATAGAAGTTGCGTGCCGTTGGCTGAGCCGTTGTCATTGTTGAGCAACTTGGCTACCTTGGCAAGGTCATCCTGCGTCCAGAACAAGCCGTATCCGCCGAATGGGACGCCGCTGGCGCTGTTATCCGTGCGGAGAGTGGTCTTGGCGCCGGCAGATAATTTGATGGGCGTATAGACCTGGTCACGCACCATGTTGAAGATATCGCTGCCATGGTAGTTGCCCATCGCACGGGCAAGGATGAAGGTGTCTGACGAATGATAGATCCATTTTGTGCCAGCCGCGGCTTTGTTGGGGTACTGGAATGCGTAGCTGATCTTGGATGTGTAATCCTCGGCAAGGAAGAAGTTTTCCATACTGAGGGCGCCTTCGTCAGCTTCAAAGCCAGCCAGGTTGTAGTTGCCGCTTGCCATATCTATCATGTGACCGAAGGTTGTACTGGTCCATACTCCGCCTTGGGTATATTCTGGCACGTAATTCTTTATCAACAGACTGGTGACGCCAGTGCCGTTTACCTGAGCGAGGCGCATGAGTGCAACACTTGTAAATGCAGATTTGGCTGTCGAATATGACGGGGTTCTCATACTCTCACAAAAAGCGTAGGAGCCATAGCGCGTAGGACAACCCCCGATGTAGTTGACGCCGTTGAAATATATTCCGTAGCTTGTCACGGTTCCGGAAGTGCCAGCGCCGAACAGGCTGGTGTTAATGCCAGAGGAAGGGTAATCAGAGGCGAGCGCAGCTATCGGCTTGGTGGGGATGCGGTTCGCCACTTCCGTTGCGTGATTCGCTTTATGAGTCGCGGCGTTCGATACAGAGTACGCGGTATATGTACCTGTCAATTGTCCCCACATGTTTATCTGGTAGTAGACACAGGTCTCCTGCGTGATCTGATAACGGACTTTTGAAATACCGCTGCCATTGAACAGGAACGTCATTACGCCATTATGGGTGCAGTTCGAATTGCGTTGGACAAGTGCAAACGGGAAGGACGCTCGAGAATAGCCGTTGTCGCCGGTCTCACTCCAGGCACGCCCTGGGCCAACAATGTAATTCCAGTAAGGGTGACTTGTATACGAAAGTCCCTGTGCTACAGGTATCAAGTGGCTGCCGTTCTGCACGAATTCAAAACTGAATTCAGGTAGATGCTTGCGCGGGTTATCGCCGTTACCGGTATAGCGATACGTGTCCTTGATCTCGGAGAAACCTCCGCTCGTGGCTTCATTCAATAATTCAAGTCGGCCTTCAAACGTGTGATTCGGCATGGCGGCATTGGCGGGTAACGCGAATGCGCTGTCGTCAACAGGCGCGCTGCTCGAACCGGTGAAGAGATCGTTGTATGTGAGGAGCGTGCGCGTGACATTGCCGTTACCGGTTAATGGGTCACCGGGTACAACCCCGCCTGGAGGAGGCGTGGGTGTGGGACCTGGAGGGGTGGAGGTCGGGACAGGCGTATTCGTGGGGGCAGCTCCGGATGTTCCGGTTACCGAGAGATCTTCCGCATAGCAGTAATCACCTGTCGTTGCACCGTTGCCGCGGTACCGGACCTGGAAGTTGGCATTCTGATCGGCGCCGGTAATGTTATTCGACGTACCACTGTAGAATGTGGATGTATCTTGACCATCGTTCAGTGTTCCGATTGCGGTCCAGCCGCTGCCGGTGTTGATTTCAGCGTAACAATGATCAGCGCTTTCCAATGAGGAAGCAGCCATATTCCACGTGACGGATATGGAAGAGTAGCCAACCGTCGAGATCGTACGGGTGATGCTTGCAGTACCGCGTAAACGTACCGAATTGGGTTGAATGGCAGGCGACGAAACACCGGATACATTTCCGCTGGGCGTCCAGTCCGAATAACCGCTATTAAAATTCGTGGAATAGATTGTGGATGATTGGGCTTGTACCGTAGATTGGGACGGTAAAAGTAAAGAGAGGATCAGGAGCATTCCAATAAATGCTCCAACAACTGACTTCTTCATGAGGTTTCTCCTTTGATGAACGGGTGACGGAATGAGGGATGTGAAGAAGATATATCTCTTTCTGATGCCTCCTTTTGTTCAAGAACCTATTTGATAGGCAGCCCATTGTTACGATGGAAGGCAAGTTCTCCTAGATTATCAAAACTTCCACGTGCCAC
>DNDO01000021.1:9293-11570 GCA_003484265.1 Anaerolineae bacterium | reverse complement strand
CCATTGTTGCCATAGATCGGAAATTTATGTCCGGAATCGCGCAACTGCTTGAGCGTTTGCGCCAGTCCGAGCGTCCCATATTCACGCGTGCGCGTTGTGTGATCAAGGTCGAGCATCTCGGTCATAAACGTTTGATTCGTACCCGCTTGTTGCAGGATTCTCCCGTCAGGATCGATGATTGTAGATCGTCCGCCGCCCCATGCACCGACGCCGTTGATGCTCACAAAATAACATTGATTGAATAAAGCGTTCGCCCGCGCCATGACCAATTCCAAGTCTCGGTCTGATGTTGGTGTAAGTGTTGGTTGAATGATGACCTCCGCGCCCATCCATGCAAGTTGACGGGATACCTCGGGGAACCACATGTCGTAACAAATACACACACCAAAGCGCCCTACATCGGGAACATCAAATACACAATACTCGCCCCCGGGTGAAGTTCCAGCTTCAGAAGGAAGCCATGGAAACATCTTGCGGTACTTCGCTATTATGTTTCCGTCAGGCGAGATCACAACAGTCGTGTTATATATTTTGTCGTCTTCAGTTTCCCACATCGAACCGGGGATTAACCAATGTCTGGTTTTACGTGCCAACGCGCACAAGCGGTCAGTTTGAGGTCCCGGCACAGGTCCGCTGTTCTTCTTATACCAATCCGCATCATCAGGCGTCATGAATTGCACGAGCCCCGGTACAACGAGTTCGTGATATACCACCATATTGACCCACGGCATTGATTTGCGGATGTTCACCGCAACATCGGACATCTTTTCGAACGTCGCGTCCATATTCCACGCTTCGACAGACATCTGTACGCCTGCAATTCCAAATAAACGAGTCATATTATTCTCCGATAAAATTATTCTACAAAATGACAGGCGACATGTCGCCCGCTTCTAACTTCTCGTAAAGCTGGTTCTGTTTCCTGACAAATATGCTGTGCGATCGGGCAACGTGTGTGGAAGCGGCATCCCGATGGCGGATTTACTGGACTTGGTACATTTCCCTCTAGTATTTTCAATTCAAGTGTGTCATCCACGACTGGCATGGGGATCGCACCGAACAAGGCTTGTGTATAAGGATGGAGCGGCTCATCGAACACATCCTGCGCATCGCCGAGTTCAACCAGCTTGCCCAGGTACATGACACCGATGCGGTCGCTGATATGTTGGACAACGTTCAAATCGTGCGAAATAAATAGATAGGTCAGTCCAAGCGACTTTTTGAGCTCATCCAGCAGGTTAATGATCTGAGCCTGAACAGATACATCCAATGCAGAAGTTGGCTCGTCCAGCACGATCAACTTTGGATTAAGTGCCAATGCCCGCGCCACCGCCACACGTTGACATTGTCCGCCGGACATTTCATGTGGGAAGCGGTCAAGGTGTTGTGCACCCAGCCCAACCTGCTCAAGCAGTTCAATGATCCGCGGACGAATCTCATCTTTTTCCAGAACGCCATGTGTCATCAGCGGTTCGGCCACGATCTGTTCCACACGAAAGCGCGGGCTCAACGACGAAAGTGGATTCTGGAACACGATCTGCATTTGCCGTCGAAGGGATTTCATTTTTCGTTTGTCAATCGAAGTAATATCCTGCTTGTCAAATACGATTGTGCCTTCTGTGGGTTCGATAAGCCGCAGAATCATCCGTCCGAGGGTGGTCTTCCCACACCCAGATTCGCCGACCAAGCCAAAGGTTTCGCCATAGGCGATGGAGAGGTCTATGCCATCGACGGCATAAACGAATCGAACATTTCCAGATAGCCATCCGCCAGGCAATCGGAAATGTTTTTTTAGGGAGCGAACTTCGACAAGGTTTGTCATTGGTTTACAAGAAAACAGGCGCTTTGATGTATTTCATTTACTTTGATGAGCGCAGGCGTCTCTGAGTGGCATCGGTCGAATACAAACTCACAACGCGGCGCAAACGGACAGCCAGTCACCACGCCGGGGTTGGATGGAACCGTTCCGGGGATCGCCGCCATCTTTTTGCCGCGTGAGCCAGGCTTGGGTATGGCATTCATCAATCCGCGTGTGTAAGGGTGCTGAGGATTATTGAAGATATCTTTTGTAGTTCCGATCTCAGCCACGCGCCCGGCATAGAGAACAGCCAGCCGGTCGCACGTTTGTGCAACAACGCCAAGGTTGTGGGTGATAAGGATGACGGAAATATCAAATTGTTTCTGCAGGTCACGTAACAATCGCAATATTTGAGCCTGAATGGTGACATCGAGCGCGGTCGTCGGTTCATCCGCGATCAATAATTGCGGACGGCATGA
>DNDO01000021.1:0-8969 GCA_003484265.1 Anaerolineae bacterium | reverse complement strand
TTCTGCCATTTTCTCATTCAGGCTGATGTGCCGTCGGATGACGCGTTTCATTTGTTCGCCGATCGTGAAGACCGGGTTCATTGATGATGATGGATCTTGAAAGATCATTGCGATCTTTCCACCGCGAAACTGTTCCATTTTGGAGTTGGGAACGCCGCGCAAGTTTTGATTATCGAAGGAAATCATCCCGTTGGTGATGCTCGCAGACCGAGGTAACAAGTTCAAGACTGAAAGACCCGTTACTGTTTTTCCGCATCCCGATTCGCCGACAATGCCGAACACTTCACCGCGCTGGACGTCGAACGAGATTCCATTCAACGCTTTCAAGGTTCCACGCGAAGTTTTGAATTCAAGAAAAAGGTCTTTGACTTCGAGTAATGCGCTCATTTGTATTGCCTTGGGTCAAAGATGTCACGTAATGTATCACCCAATAAATTAAACGCCAGGACAACAATAAATATGGCTACACCGGGATAAGTTGAAATCCACCACTGATCAAGAATGAACGTGCGCCCTTCGCTGATCATCAAGCCCCAATCGGGAGATGGAGGTTGTGTGCCGAGTCCGATGAAAGCCAGCCCGCCCATGGCGAGGATGACCGTTCCGAGATCTACAGTAGCCTGTACGAGGATTGGGGATAATGTGTTAGGAAGAATATGTTTGAAGATGATGACCGAATCACGCACACCGATCGCCTGCGCAGCTTCGACAAAATATTGCTCCTTCAAGCTGACGGCAGCGCCACGGGCGATACGTGTGTACCAGGGCCACCACGATACGACGAGCGCAATGGCTGCTTTATCCAAACCTCTGCCAATCGAAGCAGCGATTGCCATCGCCAGAAGCAATGAGGGGAATGCAAGAAATAGGTCTGTGATGCGCATGATGATCTCGTCCACCCAGCCGCCTTTATAGCCAGCCAATGCGCCAAGAGGAGCGCCGATCACTACCGCGAACAGAACCACGCCAATTGGCACCACCAAAGCAGGGCGCGCTCCAAAAATTATGCGACTCAATATGTCGCGACCCAATCGGTCTGCACCTAAAATGAATTTTTCAGAGGGCGGATGCATGGTATCGCCGGCATTCGTGCTTCCCTGTCCCTGATCAGGGTAAGGCGCGACGAGCGGGGCGAAAACTGCTATAAGAATAAACAGGAGGATAACAATTGTGCTGATCAAGGCAAGCGGGTCGCGTAGGATGACATTAATCACATGACGCGTTGTGCGCATATTCTGTGATTCTGCGTGGGTGTGAGTGGTTTGATCCATAAAATTCACTGTAGACGAATACGCGGGTCCACCCACATTTGTAGCAGGTCAACGATCAGATTGATGAGAACGTATCCGCTAGCACCAAGAAGGGTCATCCCCATGATGGCGGGATAATCCAATGCTAATAATGAGCGGACGGTGAACAAGCCTAACCCGGGCCAGTTGAAGATAACCTCGACGAAGAATGTGCCTGTCAATGCGTACGCGACGGTTAGCCCGATGACGGTCAGGGTGGGGCTGATTGCATTCTTCAACGCATACATGTAAGTAACGACGCGTTCTTTGATCCCATAAGCGCGCGCGGTGCGGATGTAATCCTGCCCGAGCACTTCGAGCATAGCAGCGCGATTCATACGCGCTATCAATCCAATTGGATAGGCCGCCAGGGTGAAACCGGGCAGGACTAGGTGATGAAAAACATCTTTAAAGGCGACCCAGTTTGAGGTCAGAAATGTATCGAGCAAAAAGAAGGATGTGATCGGGTCAATTGGATTCGTAAACCGCAGGTTTGAATCCACACGTCCCGAAAGAGGGAATAAGTCCAAATTACGAAAAAATGCGATCTGCATTAAAAGACCCAGATAAAACGCCGGCATCGAAACGCCAACGATGGAAATGATGCGGACAATGACATCCGCCCATGTGCCCTGCCAGCGCGCGCTTAACACACCGAGCGGTACACCGATCAAGGTGGCCATGAACATTCCAAAAAATAACAGTTCAAGTGTGGCAGGCAGGCGGTCGGTTAGTTCCTGAAGCACCGGGCGCTTTGTGGCGATGGAATCTCCCAGGTCGCCCTGAATGAGATCTCCCATATAGATCGCGTATTGAACAGATAGCGGACGATCCAAACCCAATTTTAGACGGATGCGTTCGAGGTCTTCCGGACGTGCCCGCGTTGACCCGAGATAAAGGGCGGCAGTATCTGTCGGCACAACGTGTGAAATTGCAAACGTGATCAGCGATACGCCGATCAAAACGAATATGGCAGTGAGGACTCGACGGAGGATAAATTCGAAAGCACGCATATCATTGATGTCCCCTCCACCCTGAGGTAAGCAGGATGGAGGGGACAAACTAAGTAAAAGAATAACGGGTTATTGAGCCGCTCGCAAATTGTAATAGTCGAAGTGCCAGAATGGATAGTTGAGGTTGTACTCAAATCCGCCGATGGCATTCGGGATCACATAGACAGCCATGGTGTCGTAGAAGTACACACCAGGAGCCTCGTCAACGAGCAGTTTCACAGCTTCAACATATTTAGCCTTCGATGCTTCGAAATCTGTGCCGCTCAACGCGCTGGCTTCATCCCAAAGTGCATTGTATTCAGGGCTGTTCCAATAGGAGAGATTCCAGGATGGTTTCTCGGTATAGTAGAACAATGACCATAGATTGTCTGCGCCGGCATCTGCGTACGCAGGCCAGTAGAGCATCAAGGTCATATCCTGAGCATCAGCGCCGGAGCGTGCGAGTTTCAATTGTTCGCCGAGGGACAATGCTTCAATGGTGACATCCACACCGATCTGAGCGAAGGAATCCTTGATCAACGGGGCGAAGGCTTCTTCGGATGCATTCGAGGCTGTATACGTCATGCGGATGCTAAACCCGCCGCCTTCGTGACCAGCTTCCGTTAACAACGCTCTGGCTTTTTCGAGATCATAGGAATACTGACCCACACTGTCATCCCATGGATAGACACCAGCAGGTACTGGTCCAAAGCTTTGTGTGCCAAGACCGCTCGCGCCGATGTTGATGATATCTTCGTAGGGAATCGCATACGAAAGCGCCTGGCGGACCTTCACGTCATCCAATGGAGCACGCAGGGTATTGAAGTATGCAATGTAGTTGAAGAAGGAAGGTTCTCTGAATACGGTGTAATTAGGATCGTTATCGAATGTACTCAGGTTTTCGTTGGGGATACGTTCAGCGAGGTCCACTTCGCCGCCTTCGAGCATCTGTTGGCGTGTGGTAGCTTCCGGTACAAGGGAGGCGACAACCTTTTCGTATTGACCAGCTTCCCAACCGCCCCAGTATTCGGTGTTTTGCGTGAAGACAGCTTCGACGTCAGGGGTGTAGGATTCGACCATGTATGGTCCGGTACCATAGCTCTTGCCGTCTGCCCAGAAGTTCTCATCGGCGGCGAAGCCTTCGAGAGCCTTGGGGCTTACTATGTATGCGGCATACATGGAGGAAGCGATCAAGTCAATGGGTTGGGGAGTGCTGAGGTTGAACTTTACCGTGAGGTCATCCACTACTTCCACGTTATCTACAGACCACCAAATGAAGCCGGCGCCGCCATGATCTTTGACTGCATCAATCGAGGCTTTGACAGCTGCTGCGTTCATCGGCTCACCGTCATGGAACTTTACATCAGGGCGAAGATTAAATGTGTAGGACAGACGGTCGTCGCTCACGGACCAACTTTCGGCAAGCACTGGGGTATATCTCTCAGCGGAGCCTGGTTTGTTGATCTTCAAGAGAGTTTCGTACACGTTGGGAAGGTACGCAGCTTCAGTGGAAAACGAAGCGATTGGGTCCCACGTATCTATGGTGGAGGAATAAGCAATCCTCAACACCACTGGACCAGCCGGTTCCTCAACAACAGGAGCCGGGGCTTCAGTTGCGGGAGCATCCGGCTCCACAACTGGCGCCTCAGTGGCTGCGGGTGCACAGGCACTCAATATCACTGAAAGCGTAACGAGCAAAGACACGAACAAGGTAAAGCGTTTCATAGTTTCTCCTTTATGACATAAGGGTAGTTTGGCAATGATAGCATGACCCGTTTGCAAAAAATTTGCAAAATTCGGCGCATCAACCGATATAATAGCATCAATGAAACCTTCCATTCTCCTGCGGACAAAATTTCTCGTCCCGCGTTCCCGCCCAGACCTTCTTCCACGACCTCGATTAAATGACTGGCTCGAATCAAATTTGGACAAGCGCTTGACTTTGCTCTCTGCTCCGGCTGGGTACGGCAAAACGACCCTTCTCTCGGACTTTATCAACGCTTCGTCACTCCCCTTTGCCTGGTACACCCTCGATGCACAGGATTCCGACCCGACTGTTTTTCTGACCTATCTCATCGAATCATTGCGAAGCATGAAGCGCGCGCCAGAGAGATTGACGCGCGCCATCGGTCAGACCGCACAATCCCTGCTTGACAGCGCTGAAGCGACCGTGTCACCCCAGCGGGTATTGACCGTCCTGGTCAATGAACTTGCCGAGCAAATGGAAGTTCCATGGCTGATCGTGCTTGAAGATTATCACTTTGTCGCCAATCCGATCCTCCATCAACTTGTTGATTTCCTGATCGAAAATGCCCCAGAAGGACTGCACCTGATAATCTCCACACGGATGGACCCTCCGCTTTCGCTTGCGAAATTACGCGCGCGGGGACAACTCGCGGAATTGCGCGCCTCCTCTCTTCGCTTCCGCGAGGATGAAGTTAGTAAATGGATGAGGTCCGATCTTCCTGAACTCTCAAATGAAAGCTTGAACTTATTGAGTGAAAAGACCGAGGGGTGGGTTGCGGCGTTGCAGATCATCCGCTCATCATTGAGCGGACGCGGCGTAGAAGATGTCAATACCATGCTGGCGGGGTTGAGTGGATCACATCAATTCGTATTCGATTATCTTGCAGAAGAGGTCTTCAAACGGCTGCCCGAAGATACACAGGAATTTTTATTACGCACCTCCATCCTTCAGCAAATGGACTCTTCCGCTTGTAATGCGATAGCAAGTGTACAGGACTCTCAATCCATTTTGGAGGGTTTAGAGAAAGAAAACCTATTCGTGGCAAGTTTGGATTCGCAGAAACGCTGGTATCGCTATCATTATCTGTTCCGTGAATTCCTCATCAGCCGCCTCCAACGCGTCGAAGCAGAATCAATGGTCGACTTGGAAGGAAGCGCAGGCGCGCATTACGAGTCGCAGGGCGAGTTGGAGGTAGCACTATCACACTTTTTAAATGCACATGATTTTGAATCCGCTGCGCGCATTGTATCCATCTTTGCGTCAGACTACGTTGAACGTGGACGAGTTGAAGTTTTGCATCGTTATTTGAGCGCATTGCCTGTGGACATGATGAAAGCCAATCCCGAACTCTTGCTGGCGCATGGGAACGCGTTGTTGCGGCTGGGTCAAACGGGAGCAGCTGTTTCAGCCTACGAAGATGCACGTTCATCTTTCGCGTCAAAAAATATATCAAACGGAGTCTGCCGCGCATTGACCCGCCTCGCTGAAGTCAATCGCGCACAAGGGCATTATCGTCAAGCAGAGTCTCTATCGACTGAAGCCTTGTCGTTTGCCAATGTGGATCATGCAGCGCGTGCAGAAGCATTGATGGCATTGGCAAAAAGCGTCGGTTTCTTGACCGGCATGGATAAAGGTCGCGAACTCGGCGAGCTGGCTGTCGAAGAAGCGCGATTGGCTGGAGACCGTTTGAGCGCACTCGCGCGCGCGAACTTTTTTCAATCGCTCGGTCAAATATGCTGGTGGCACGGCGACCCTCAGGCAACGGTGCGGTATTGTCAGGAGGCTCTTCAGATCGCGCCTGAGGAGTTTTCACCCATTGGTGCACAGGCTTATATATCACTGGTCACTCCCTTTCTCTACTGGCGCGAACTGGAAAAAGCCTTGCAGTATGCCGAGCGCGGCTTGCAGATCGCGCAAACCTTGCATTTGAAGGAACTATTGCCAAGCGCATATACGGCTTTGGGAAATGTGCTGACGCGCATGGGTGAAACCGCGCGCGCGGAGGCATCGTTGCGTCAGGGAATGGAAATTGGTCAGCAATTGGGGCTGGCTTCATACGAGCAACTCATGGCGACGGGCTTTCTTGCCTATAACTTATGTGGGCAGGGTCGTGTGGAGGAAGCACGTCAATTGGCGGAAGGTGTATTGTGGTCGTATACAGGAAACCCAGACACCTATGAATCATATGTCTGCCGAAGTGTGCTTGCAGATGTGGCATTGGAAGACGGGCAGCTCGACAAGGCGGAAGCCCTGTTTGCACAACTAATCGAGACCGGGGAACGCCGGCAATTCCGCATACCACTGGCGATGGTTTATTTTGGATTGGCTTATATCCATCTGGAATCCAAGCGCAACGAAAGCGGATTGGAATACGCACGCAAAGCGCTCCGCTTGATTGAGACTTCGCGCGCCTTTCAACTTTATCTGGATCAGGGTGTTCGCTCACAAACTGTTGCCGAGGTACTGATCCGTGCCGGCGAAAAGAGTCCCTTCCTTGAACGTGTATTGGAGAATCTTCCCGAGAAACAGGCATCATCTCTTGTTATGCAAAACAGTTACTCTGTTCAAGTCCGATGTTTCGGTAACTTTCAGGTCATTTTGAATGGTGAGGAAGTATCTCAAGAGCGCTGGGTTTCCGCGAAGGCGCGTGATCTACTTGCCTACTTTGTTACCGTTCGCGGTGAGCGTATTCCTGTTGACAAAGTCTTCGATGCGATCTGGGGTGAAAAGGAGCGGTCAAGCCGCACAGCGTTTCATACCGCGTTATCGCGCCTGCGAAATGCGCTCAAGGCAAGTGACGATAGTCCGCGTATGATATTGGTCGAGGTGGGAGAATACTGGCTGGACTCTGCACGATTCACGATCGATGTGGATGAGTTCGAGTCTGCCCTTGCTAAAGCGCGCGCCGCATCCAATGCAAAAAGCCGCGCAGAGTGGCACGAACGGGCTGTCGCTTTATATCGCGGCGAGTATTTGCAAAATATGTACTACGAGTGGATATTCCCGGAACGCAGGCGATTGACCCAATCCTATCTTGGCGCGTTGCAGGACCTTGCTACGTATTATATTTCAGCTCAGTCCCCGAAATTGGCTGTCGAACACATCGAGAAAGCCATTTCATTGGATCAACTCAACGAAGATCTGTATCTGCTCGCCATGCGCGCCTATTCCGCTTCGAATGACCGTTCGGGCCTTTCGAGGATTTACGGTGACTTGAAGCAAATTCTAAAGAATGAATTGAAAACAGACCCGCTGCCAGAAACGACGCGAATGTATCAGGAAATGCTCGGGAATTGAATTTACCAGCTAATGCCCGGCGCAGTATTGGTCTCAGCTTTTTTGCCCACCTGTTTATACATCGTCACGTTTGTGAATGGTTCCCCTAATACTCCGTCGTGAATCGCCCACGACCTTAGACGGATACTCTCCGCCGCATTGGATGATCGGAAGGGATTCGAATCATCGAGCATCTGACGTAACCCGCCTCCAGGCTGAAACCCTGAATTGATACTCTCCATTTGGCGTCTTCCCATCTGATACTTAAACCCGTGCCTCTCAAAGATGATTGCATTGTGGTAATACAACGGTTCCATATAATACATTTCATGTCCGAGGCCAAGAATAAATTTCTCGAACACAGCCATTGCCGGACGGAATATATGTAGACCCTCCCGCACCTGTCCGGGAGACAACCCTGCATTCATGGCATTGATCTCTGCCTCGATATTTCTAAAACGAATACCAAATCTTGTTGGGGTTCCGTCAGGCATTTTATCCACATCAAACCGCGGAGACTCGGGGTTGTTCAATATATAAAGCAGGATGTGTATCTGTCCATTGAGATTATCCGCCATGTGCGCATATAAGATCGGGTCTTGGAAATTTGCCTGATGGTATAGCGTCATTTCCACATCGCTTGAGCCCTCTGCAAATCGAAACTGCAATAGATCCTTATTGTTCATCAAGTCGGAGAGATCGAATCTTTCTATCAGTTCCTTTGGGATGTAGCGGGAATAAACGGAGCGTTTTTCAAGCTCTGGAAGTTTATTGATCCCGCCGATCGTAGATGGTGTCATCGATGATTATCTGACCCGCATCTCGCGTTCAGCGCTGCGCGCTTCATCGCGCTTGGCGATGGTGGCGCGTTTATCATATGCTTTTTTGCCCTTTGCCAGTGCGATTTCAACCTTGGCGCGCCCATTCTTCAAGTAGACCTGTGTCGGCACGATTGTCATGCCTTTGATGCGGACGTTATTCCAGAGTTCGCGGATCTGCTTTTTATGCAGGAGCAGTCGTCGCTTACGGCGCGGTTCATGGTTGAAGCGGTTGGCTTGTTCATAGGGAGCGATATGTGCTTCCAAAAGCCATGCTTGTTTCCCGTCTGAGACGTCCACGTAGGCTTCCTGGATACTGATCTGCCCCGCGCGGATCGACTTGATCTCGCTTCCCTGCAGTGAAATACCCGCTTCGAATTTCTCAAGCAGGGAATATTCGAAACTTGCCTTACGGTTTTTTGCAATGATCTTTATATCTTCAGTCATATTGATTCATTTTAACATATCGTTATATTAAAACGAAAAGGGACTGCCTGTAGACAGCAGTCCCTTAATTGGTGGAAATTCAACTTGTTTATTCTGATCCGGCGGGCTTGAAGATCAGAAAGATCGCGTTGATCAAAATACCGAGCACTGCAGCGGTTGCGATAGCTGGCAATCCGCTGGGGAAAAGCCCTTGCAGGATGGGTATGGGCAGGAAGCCGCCGTCGAAACCGATATTGCCGCCGATACCAACCACCATAATGGTTGCGCCGACAGCCAGATTACGCGGGTCGAACATGCTGACCTTGTGTTCCTGCATTAATGCAATGCCTTGCATACCGATAGCGCCGAAGAGATAGATCGCAAGACCACCACTGACCGCCAATGGGACGGTCTGCATCAA
>DNDO01000099.1 GCA_003484265.1 Anaerolineae bacterium | reverse complement strand
TTGAAAACCAACCCTGTGGATCATCAAGTCGCAGGCGGGGTCGCCCACGCCCAGCCCGCCAAAGTCAATGACCGCGCTTAATCGTCCTTGATTGAATAACAGATTGCCGGGTAACAAGTCACCGTGAAACCAGACGGGTTCACGGTCCCATTCGGAGGCGTGGAGGGCGTGTTCCCAGATCCCTGTGATTGTGTCGGTATCGGTCATGCCGTGCAAGGCTGAGATCGCCTCGCGAGTACCCGCATCTCGTGTTGACAATGGCTCGCCGCGCAGACCATGTTCGACAGCGAGTGGTGCGTCTGATGTATCAATTTTCTGCAGGATGGTTGTGAAATTTGCGAGATCAAAAGCTGTCTGGTTAGGGTCGGGGATCTGCTCAAGAGCTAAATTCTCACCTTCGAGCCACCGATAGATGGACCAATCCCAGGGATAGCCTTCGCCGGGAACACCTCTCGCAAGCGGAACAGGGATGGCAAGCGGCAGATGCGGAGCCAGCCTCGGCATCCACTTCCGTTCCTTATCCGCCTGCCCGGTTGCCCAATGGATGCGGGGGAGTCTCACTGCCATGTCTGTTCCGAGTCTATAGATCGCGTTGTCTGTCCCCGCAGATTTGACCGGCGTCAGGGGAAGGTCTGCCCATTGAGGGAACTGTGCCGCGAGCAGGCGGGCGACGAGTGATATGTCGGTGTTCACCTCATCGGCGTGCATTTTGCCGGTGGTCAAATGTGCCTCGTGGTTTGAGTGTTCAGCTATTTCCTCGTCCCTGTCAAAGCGGTTGTGATCCCCAATCCAATGTACACAAGTCCCGCGAAATACCTGCTTCCCTTTTGGAAGCGGCGGCTGCCGGTCAACTTCCCCGTGAGGGAACTTGCCAGCAATGCAAATGTGCTGTCCGTGATGATCGCCATCCCGACGAAGACTGCGCCCAATAACAAGTTCTGCCCGATCACGTTCCCTTTTGCAGGGTCAACGAACTGTGGCAAAAATGCAAAATAAAACAGAGCGGTCTTTGGGTTGAGGATATTGACTGCGAATCCCTGCCAGTAGATGCGTGACAGGCTTTCCTGCTTGACGGCCTCACCGTCCGCTCCATTATTCGAAGCCATTAATTTGCGGATCCCTAAATAGATCAGATATGCCGCGCCAAGATATTTCACAACATCGAACGCCAGCGCAGACGATAACAGGATCGCCGAGAGTCCCAGTGCCGCCGCGATGGCTTGAATTAAATTTGCAGTTTCAATGGCAAGCACTGATACCAATCCTGCCACACGTCCCTGGCTTGCGCTTCGGGCAGTGATGTACAACACAGCGGGTCCGGGGATCAATAGCAGGGCAAGCGCCGCTCCCATGAAAAGATAAAGTTTGGATGGTTCGATCATGATGTTTCCATTTAAGGTATAAACCGCCGGGACGACGGATGGAGCCATTATCCCCCGATATGAGACATTTCCACTTTTGGCAGATCTATCGTATTTTCAGAGCGGAGCTCGGAATAGCGGTCTGTTCGTTTACCCCAGATGCGGGCGATCTCGTTTGAAATTTCTTCGTCTGTTGCCTCACTGCGAACCAGCGTCTTCAGATCATGTCCCTTGATAGCGAACAGGCATGTATAGAGTTTGCCCTCTGCTGATAAGCGCGCGCGATTACATGTACTGCAAAACGGCTGTGTGACTGACGATATAATGCCGATCTCGCCTGAGCCGTCCTTGTATTTCCAGCGTTCCGCCACTTCGCCCTTGTAGTTGGGGTCAAGCGGTTCGAGAGGCAGTTCCGCGCTGATCGTGTCGACAATTTCTTTTAATGAGACCACGTCATCTGTGCGCCAGCCGTTGGTGTGACCCACATCCATATATTCGATGAAGCGCAGTATGTATCCCTTTTCGCGGAAGTAATGTGCCATCGGCAAAATGCTGGACTCGTTGACTCCGCGCTTCACCACCATGTTGACCTTGATCGGTTCCAACCCGACCTCTTGGGCGGCTTCCATGCCCTCGAGCACTTTCTCCACTGGGAAATCCACATCGTTCATGGCTTTGAACACTTCATTGTCAAGTGAATCGAGGCTGACAGAGACCCTGTTCAATCCGGCGTCCTTCAATGCCTGCGCGTTGCGGGCGAGCAAAGCGCCGTTCGTGGTCAGAGTCAGGTCGAGATTGGATATCTGTGAAAGCTGGGCGATCAGAAGATGCAAATCCTTGCGGACGAGCGGTTCGCCGCCGGTGAGCCGGATCTTTTTTACACCATGATAAGTAAAGATGCGCGCCAGCCGTGTGATCTCCTCGAAGGTGAGCACCTGTGCGCGCGGCAGGTAGGCGTAATCGGGACCAAAGATCTCCTTCGGCATGCAGTATACACAGCGGAAGTTGCATCTGTCCGTGACGGAGATGCGCAGGTCGCGCAGGGGGCGGTTGAGGGTGTCGGTAATTGTCATAGAGTACGTTTCGATCGTCTGTAATCGATGGAATGATGATGCCGCTCGCGGCGAAGCAGTTTTTGGGTTGGGAGGCGGCGGGTTTTCCATCCAAAAAGTAAATGTGTTGTGAGATTATAACAACAGTATATGAAGATTTGGTAAGCTGATTGACTAGGGTTTTCAGCCATGCTATGATACGTGCATTATTCTTTTATTTTGCACCTTACAAGGAGTTATTTATGAACCAAAGCAGTATATCTTTTCGGATTACTGAATTTATTTTCCGTTTCATTGGATTGTTCATTTTCGGCGCTGTGGGGTTTTCGCTCGGGGGAAAACTTTCAACTTTTCTCGGAGCCAGCGATACGGGTGAGATGTTCCTATACCAGACCGTCTTCGGCATGCTTGGCGGGCTTTCAGGGTTTATTCTTATCCCTTACATTACAACACGTCCCGCGCGCGCCATACGCAGGTCGCTTGGTCATCTTTCAGCAGAAACACTTTTTGCCGGGCTGGTCGGCTTGATCGTGGGACTGCTCACCGCCGCCCTGCTCGCCTTTCCCTTTTCACTGCTACCCGCCCCATTTGGGAACGTCCTGCCGTTCGTCGGTGTGATTGCCTTCGCGTATTTCGGGGTTTCGCTGTTCGTCATGCGCCAGGGCGACATCATGGGATTGTTCAGCGCCCTGAGCGGACGCGGCGGCGAGGGCGGCTCTTCATCATCATGGACAAACCTCAACCGGAACATCTTACTGGATACAAGTGTCATCATCGACGGACGCGTCGCCGACATCGCCAAAACTGGATTCCTGCCCGGCACGCTTCTCATTCCACGCTTTGTGCTTAACGAACTCCAATATATCGCTGATTCACCAGACGGCTTGCGCCGCCAACGCGGACGCCGCGGCATGGAGGTTCTGGCTGAGTTGCAAAAAATTCCAAGCATCCTCGTGCGTATCAGCGACATTGACGCCGAAGGCGTGCGCGAAGTGGATGATAAACTTGTCGTCCTTGCCCGTCAGTTGAAATGTCCGATCCTCACCAACGATTTCAACCTGAACCGTATCGCTGAATTGCAGGGCGTGACGATCCTCAACATCAATGAACTAGCCAACGCAGTCAAGTCGGTTGTGCTGCCTGCCGAGCGCATGAACCTGAACATCTTCCAGGAGGGCAAGGAACATGGACAAGGCGTGGGCTACATGGACGACGGCACGATGGTCGTGGTGGAAAATGGTCACGATTTCATCGGCGAATACAAAGACGTGGTCGTCACCAAGGTTTTGCAGACCGCTGCCGGAAGAATGATCTTCGCCCGGGTTGAGGATGAGAACGGGAAGAGGAAAAAGTAAAAAAATTTAACCGCGAAGGACGCAAAGAGCACCAAGGTTGGAAGACCGATGAGCGAATGGCAAGTCCATAGATTTTCTTTGTGTCCTTTGTGCCCCTAGTGGTGAAAAATGATCCGACTCTACAACACACTAACCCGCAAAAAAGAAGAGTTCCAAACCCTCGAACCGAACCTCGTCAAACTATACGTCTGCGGCGTGACGGTATATAACGACGCGCATGTCGGTCATGCCATGTCCGCGTTGGTGTTCGACATTGTCCGGCGATACCTTGAATACCGCGGATATACCGTCAATCACGTAATGAACTACACCGACGTGGACGATAAGATCATCCGCCGTGCCAGCGAATTGGGCGAAGAACCGCTTGCACTTTCGCAACGATATATCGAAGATTACGACAACGATCTCAAAAACCTCAACATATTACCGGCCACGTCCAACCCGCAGGTCAGCAAGACCATGCCGCTCATCATCGAGTTTATTCAGGGACTCATTCAAAAAGAAGCTGCGTATGCCGCGCCCAACGGCGACGTTTATTTTAGTGTTAGCAGCGACGACGACTACGGCAAACTCTCCAACCGCAAATTGGATGACATGCATGCGGGCGCGCGCATCGAGATCGGTGAATCGAAAGACCACCCGATGGACTTCGCCCTCTGGAAAGCCGCCAAGCCCGGCGAAATTTCATGGGACAGCCCCTGGGGCAAAGGTCGCCCCGGCTGGCACATCGAATGCTCCGCGATGAACCTCGCCGAACTCGGTGAACAGATCGACATCCACGGCGGCGGCAACGACCTCATCTTCCCTCACCACGAGAACGAGATCGCGCAAACCGAATCCTACACCGGCAAACAATTCTCGCGTTACTGGATCCACAACGGCATGTTACAGCTCGGCGGAGAGAAAATGTCCAAGTCGCTTGGCAACATGGTCACCATCAAAGACTTTCTTGCACAACGCGATGCCGATGTCATGCGGATGCTCGTCCTGAACGGAAATTACCGCGCACCGTTGATCTTCAATGAAGAGACTCAGGACGCCGCGGAAAAATCGCTCGAGCGCCTTAAAGCCGCCCTGCGGCCTGCCTCATCTTCATCCGACGGACTCTCCGCTGAAGCTGCTTCTGCCCTCACCGCTCAAAGCGGGTTTACAAAAGAATCTTTCGTCAACGCAATGGACGATGATTTCAACACGCCGCTCGCCCTCGCCGCGTTGTACGAACTCGTCAAAGCCATCAACACCGCGCGCGATAACGGCGCGAACGATGGACAACTCAAGATTGCACAAGACACCTTGCGCGAGTTGACAGGCGTCCTTGGTTTACAACTCAAAGAAAAACAAGGCTCCAGCGAAGCAGATGCAGAGGTTGAAGCCCTGATCGCCGAACGCAACGAAGCCCGCAAACAAAAACAATGGGCACGTTCGGATGAACTTCGCGATCAGTTAAAAAATATGGGAGTCACCATCGAAGATAGTAAGGATGGCACAAAGTGGAGATGGGGATAGATAAGTAAGTGATAACAAAAACTTCCGAATCCAACGACTCGGAAGTTTTTTGTTTTGCTTTTTTCCAGTTATTACTTCATGAAGTAAAGAATGACTTCCGAGATAATTAAGATCCTTCGTTCGCAACAATCGCTCATTTAGGATGACAGGGTTATTTCGTCTCTGGCAACACCAGAGGCACATCCAAAAACGGATGCTTGACCACCTGCACCGGCAAACAATACGCTTCGGCGATCAATTCGGGTTTTAATACTTCCTTTGCTGTTCCCATCGCTTTTATGTTTCCTGCGACCATGAGGGCGATGCGGTCCGCGTAATGCGCGGCGAGATTTAAATCGTGTAGTGCGATCAATACGGCAAGATTATCCTTGTGAGCGAGTTCCGTCACCAATTCCAATATACCAACTTGATATTGAAGATCCAAATGCGCGGTAGGTTCGTCGAGCAGTAATATCGGCGTGGACTGGCACAGTGCGCGTGCGAGAAGAACGCGTTGCTGCTCTCCGCCTGAAAGTTCACCGACTCTTCGGTCTGCGAATGGCAAGGCACTGACTCTTTGCAAAGATTGACGCGCAATCTCTTCATCCTTCTCAGACGGCTGACCTAAAAACCCGAGGTATGGTGTGCGCCCAAGAATGACAGTTTCCCAAACGGTATACGCGGGAGGCATTGACACTGCCTGCGGAACCGTCGCAATATATTTTGCGCGTTGCATGGGATTCAGCGAAGCGAAGTCATCGCCATTTGTACGGACCTGACCTGTGTATGGAATGACTCCGCTCGCTGCGCGGATCAGGGTCGATTTGCCCGCGCCGTTCGGTCCGATCAGCGCGAGGACACCTCCGCTTTGGACATCGAGGGAAACTTCGTGCAGAATTTTGTGCGAGCCATAAGAGACGGAGAGGTTTTGTATTTTCAACATATTATTTTCCACATCGGTGGCTTGATACCTTCGTACTCAACCAGCGGGGTAATTGCTACCAAAATCC
>DNDO01000057.1:6323-7351 GCA_003484265.1 Anaerolineae bacterium | reverse complement strand
GTAACCGATCATGACCATCGCCTCCCCTTGCCCATTTTTCAGGGGGGGGGCGGGCCCACCGCGCGCGGCGGCGGCCCCGCCAATCGCGCCATCCGTGCCCAGCCTGCGGGCAGTGTCAACGGGCGTTTTAGGCTTACCGAACAAGGGGAGACGATCGCGGCGCGTTATTCCAATCCCAAGCTTGCGCATCGCCATCTGGAACAAATTGTCCACGCGGTGCTAACGGCTTCATCTCCTGCCAAGTCGCAAATTGTTGTTCCCCAAAAGTGGCGCTCCGCCATGGACGAAATGTCTGGTACTGCCCGCAAAACCTATCGCGGACTGGTCTACGAAACGCCAGGCTTCATTGATTTCTGGGGATCGGCAACTCCGCTGGATGAGATCAAACGGATGCACATTGGTTCGCGCCCCGCCGCCCGCGCCAAAAGCGGGGAGGTGACCAAGATCCGCGCCATCCCTTGGGTCTTCTCCTGGATGCAGAGCCGTTTCAACCTGCCTGGTTGGTTTGGTCTTGGCTCCGCGTTGACATCTGCGAACGATACGGGATTGCTCCGTGAAATGTATCGGGGCTGGGCGTTCTTCCAGTCCATGCTCGATAACACAGAAATGTCCCTCATCAAAGCGGATATGGAGATCGCTTCGTTATATGTTGACCTTGTTCCTGACAAGAAACTGGCAAAGCAAACCTTCAACATTATCCTCGCCGAGTATGATCGCACACGTGAAGCCGTGTTATCGATCAGCGGTCACGCAAACCTGTTGGATGCCGAACCTGTCACTCAGAATTCCGTACACCTCCGCAACCCATATGTTGACCCGTTGAACTACATTCAGGTGGAGATGCTGAATCGGATTCGCACTTTAAAAGACCCCGAAAGCGACGAGGCTGGTTCCATCCGTGAAGTGATCGGACTGACAATTAATGGCATTGCCGCAGGGTTGAGAAATACAGGATGATCAAATTTGCTCAATCCATTACTTATATCTCGCTGGAACCAATGTTTTGAACATTGTCCGGCAAGAAAATC
>DNDO01000057.1:3703-6033 GCA_003484265.1 Anaerolineae bacterium | reverse complement strand
ATCAGGTTCTTGATACTGATTAAATTATTGAACCTGCCCTTCGCATGAGATAAATATATCCACACCGGGTCCGCCGATGCATATGTCGTTCCCATCATTACCAGTAATCTCATCATCTCCACCGCCTCCGAGAATGCAGTCATTTCCGCCGAGCCCATCAATGGAGTCCATTCCAGGCCCCCCCAGGATCAGATCGTTTTCGTTGGTTCCGGTAAATATCCCAGACCCGATGACAAGGCTCGTCACGTTTAATCCGGCACAAGCAGACGGCTTTAAGTGGTTGATATTGAACGAAATCGTTTGATTGGCAACGCGCGTGGTTGGTACTGTATTGGTTGCAGCAACAGCGGTCATGGATGTAATTATGATAATGGCGGCCAGCCCAAAGATCACTGTACGAAGGTGGGATAATATTTTCATATCTTGATTCTTCTTAATATTTTTGTGTCTGGTTCTGGCAATACACATTCGATTATGCCGGTATCAATGACATATTCGATGGACTTTCTCGGCGCTGGTTTTGGTCTCGCAATTCTTGCTGGTCTGGGCTGGATGACAACAGGCTGGGTTTTCTCCATTCGAAGGAGATCGAGCTTGAGCGCGTTGCCATCCTTGCTGGTCACTTCGTAAGTTGCAGGCTCGGCTCGAACAGGCTGATGTACAACCGCGGGTTCCCTAACCACCGTATTCATTTGTGACACGACCTTTTTGCCGGATAGTTCAGTTTCTAAACCTCCATTTTTCCCAGAACTAACAACGTAACGATAGGTTATGCCGTTGCTTTGAACGAGGTAATGATGAAGTAAGTTTTGGGTCATATGCAGGATCATCGCCCCGTGCCGGTCGGCGAGCCTTGCCAGGTCGTCCATTGTGGTGACGTCAATTGTCGAGGAAGAAGGTGCAAGGTTTTGTTCGTGTACGTTCACCAATAACGCGCCGTATTTCAGGCGGATCAACGCTTCATTATCCTGACTGGCAGTGTTGTAAATATTCATGCCAGCGATAGCCAGACCCAACAGGGAGAGGATAAATCCAATTAAAGAAAGATAGCGTGCAGCCCACACAGGTAAATGAAATCCGACCAAGGAAATGATATTTGATTCGGATGCTGAATCGCCTGCCACTCCGTGCTTGGATGAAACCAACGGACTGGTTTCTGCGTCATTCGCTGCAAGATAAAAATGCACCTTATCGTACTTGAATGCGAGGTTCGGGGAAAACGAATCGCTGATCGATGCACCTGCAGCGCCAGCGGAAAACGACGTGTCTGCAAATACTTCCAACGTATAGACGATTTGATTTAAGCCGGCTTGCTGTTCTACGAGATTTACCAGTGATTCCACCTGGCACAGGTCAAGTGTTGCCATGCTGAAATATGTGTTCCCGATGAAGGATGTTTCTGGGCTCAATGGGATGGTTCGTTGCCAGCCGCTTTGTTCATCCAGCACGCGGGCATACATGCCATGCCTTCCCGCTATGTTCTGCAAACCATTGCCCGCAACGTTATATGTAAAACCGATATTCAGGAAGCAGGTCAACTTCGGGAAAATAGGTTCGCCCGTTCGGACAATTTCCGTATCATAGACTCCGGGTGTCCCTGTTGCTGAATAATAAAAATTTCCCACCTGCTCGTACGCAACTCCCTCGGACTGGCTGTTTAGCGGACGGGTAAATGAGTAGATGCCGAGCAAAAGGAAGGATAAAGCCAAAAAAGCGGATGCATAAACTGAACTTTGAAAAACTCCATCAAAACTTCCTGTTGGTACTTTCACTTTTCTCTTGGAACGGGATGGTTTTTTTATCATATCAAACATAAGAACACCTCCTAATAAACCGGCTGCCACCGCCGTATTGATTGGCACGCGCGTCCACTCGATTGCTTTCCCTATCTTTGGAATGTGTAGCCATAATTTGCCTACGATCTCATCTTGAACCGGCTGATAAGAATCAAGCCATGAATTGTTGTCGCCTTGAAGGATGTAATGATCCAGGTTCGTTCCAATTATCCGATGGAAGACAAAACTGCTCATTTCTGCGTTTCGATAAACAACCGCATCACCCACCCTGTAGATCGTCCCCGTTCGGACAAGTACCAGATCTCCGCGATGAAAACCCGGCTCCATACTGTTGCCGTCCACGATAACATAAACTACACGCCCGCCTAATTGACTTGGGGCAAGAGCCGCCCAAAAAATAAATAATAGAATAAGCCCGGATAGTGCGGAAAATATGAGCGATTGTGTATTGCTTAGTTTAATCATGCGTTTCTTGGGCTCATATTAAGAACCAGGCCTGTCCAATGCGTTCCCCGCCAACCTTCGAAAGCGGAT
>DNDO01000057.1:0-3481 GCA_003484265.1 Anaerolineae bacterium | reverse complement strand
AGCGGAATCACGGCTTGGGACAGACCTGGTCTCATTAATACGAATATTTAGTTGCTGGCTGCAATCACACGCAATTGATCGATGGTTGAGACGGTCAAGCCTGTTGTGTCACAGTCCCAAACGGTACCGAGATCGAGCGCGCATGTGTACCAGGATCCGGAAGATACAAGTTGTACCTGTACCTGGGCAGCGGCGGCGCCAAGGTCAAAAGAGACCTCGTCCAGCGTGGATGGGTCGGCACCATTCAATGTGTATACGACGCTTGTCACGTTATAACCGCTGACTGCTCCTAAACCATCACCTGCTTTGGTATCCGGTACAGTATTGGCGGCTGCGAATGCGTAGGCGGTAACAGAAATGGCTACGATAGCGAAAACGACGAACAGGATCTTGAAATTGCGAAACATGGCTTTCTCCTTTGCAGATCGCATCTGGTGCGGTCTGCGCTAGTGGTGGATCGAACATCACGAAGGTTGGTCAGCCATCCGAAAAAAAAGCCTGGCTCGTAGTAAGCCAGACCAAATACACAAACTCGTTTTGTGATCTTCGGCGGCCTGGCGGTCGTGTCCGCTTTTGCGGAGGTAGACCCATGGCTTTGCGTCACCGGTTTTCACCGGTTTTGCCTTTATCGGATTGCTTTATGCCCATATATTAACACGGAGTAGTACCTTCCAACCTTACAGAATATATAAGTAGGCGCCAACATCAATTTACGCAAATCTCGATGAATTGGCAGGGATCTAATCGCAAGGAGGTGTTTAGTTGGTTTTATTTATAAGGGTCCATATCAATAAATAATCAAATCCAGTAAAATATCCCAATGCCTTTCAACATTGAAATAAAAGCATCAGTAAGGGATTTTGCGGAGATCCGCAAGCAGGCTAATCGGTTGAGTGATACCCCTGTTGAGATCATTACGCAGGAGGATATATTCTTCAATACGGGTGACGGACGATTGAAACTTCGCATCCTTGCACCTGACGATGCACAGCTCATCTATTACACGCGTCCCGACCAGAATGGACCCAAACGTTCTGATTACCATATCGCTCATTCGCCTGACCCTGAGAATCTTAAGCGCGTGCTCGAACTTGCTTATGGGATACGCGGAGTCGTGAAAAAAACACGCTATCTATATCTTGTCGGGCAGACGCGTGTGCATTTGGACAATGTCGAAGGGCTTGGGAATTTCATGGAGCTGGAAGTTGTGATGCGAGAGGGACAGAGCGATGCAGAGGGGCAGGAAATAGCAGAAGGTCTGATGGCTAGCCTGGGCGTGGAAAGAGGCGACCTGCTTGAAGGGGCGTATATGGATATGCTGGAAAAACCATCAAGAGCCTGACGTAAAAATCGACTTTCGACCTTTGCCATAAGACCCTCATAATCGTGGTAAAATACCGCGCCGAGCGTAGTACCCTTCGCTCGCATATTCCAAAGTACGAAAGGGCTTGAACAATGAAAGTAATGCTTACTAAGGACGTTTACAAACTGGGGCGCGCAGGCGATATTAAAAAGGTCGCCGATGGATTTGGACGAAATTTTCTCATCCCGCAAGGGTTGGCTGTCCTGGCCACGGCTGGCGCCATCAAACAGGCTGAGAAGATCCGCAAGACGGCTGAAATTCGCCGCACCGAACAAAACTCAGAACTAAAAGGACTCGCTGACCAGATCACAGGCGTTGTCGTAACGTTCGGCGCCAAAGCTGGTGAAACGGGCAAACTCTACGGCTCCATCACCACACAGGATGTCGCAACTGCTGTCTCCGAACAGACCCGTTTCGAGGTCAAAAAACAACAGGTGGATATGCAGCCCATCCGCAACCTTGGCGAATTCACAGCCAAGATCCGCCTTACCATGGACTTGATCCCCGAAGTCAAGATCATCGTCCACCGCGAAGGCGAAGCGATCGAGGACGAAGACGTGGAAGACTCAGGCGAAGCAAAGGGTGAGGATGCAGTTGCTGAAGCGCCTGCCTCAACCGAAGCTGCCGCCCAGACGGCTGAAACTGCAAAAACTGCAGAAGCCTAACCCAGAGAAAACCGGTCACGACATCACCAGTCCATTCCCGTTCGATGGGGTGCTGGTGATGTTTTGTTTATCGCAATGCTAACCATAGGACAAAGACTCAAAACCGCGCGCGAGGAAAAACACCTCACATTTGAAAAGGTGTTCCAAGCCACGCGCATTCGCACGTCCTATTTGCAGGCCTTGGAATCGGACGACCTTTCATCCATGCCGTCGCCTGTGCAGGCTCGCGGCTACCTTCGCAACTATGCCGAATTTCTTGGATTGGATATTGATCAAATGCTGGAGGATGTGCGGTTTACACCTTCCTCAGCGGATGAGATAGTGGGTCCCGAGGATGCTACCGCTCAACTGGAAACACAAGCGCCTAAACCTTCATCTGACCAATCAACCTCGCATCTTTCAACGCATACGATTGATTCTGAACAAGAGACCGACTCCCAGCCAGAACCGGTTGTTGGGGAAGTCGTCGAGTCAGTGCCAGATGTCACTGAGAATCTTTGGCAGACGTGGTTGAACAGAGTCTCCTCTGTGATTTCGAAACGGAAAAGCAAAAAGACTGAGCCAAAAGTTGACCCTGTCGTTGACGCAGTTGGGTCTGGTCTTCAACCACCAATAGGAGAGAGTTCATCTCCTGCCTATAATCCTTTACCATCCCTACCTTCGTCTCAAATCTTCAAAGAGATCGGCGCTGAACTTCGTGCCCGCCGTGAAGGATTGAGTCTCCACCTCAATGAAGTTGAACGCAATACGCACGTCAAAGCGCACTATCTTGAAGCGCTTGAGCTGGGTGCGATGGACAGGCTTCCCTCAACAGTGCAGACGCGCGGCATGTTATCGAACTACGCATCCTTCATTGATATGGATGTGGACGCTATCCTTCTCCGTTTTGCTGATGGGTTGCAAGCGCGCCACCGCGAAATGAATCCGAAGCTCGCACGGCAGGAAGGTCAACCGATCCTCGCGAACTTGCCGCCGTTGCGGAGTTTCATTGCTGGCGATATGATCTTTGGTGTCGGCATGGCGGTCCTGCTCGTTGGCTTTGTCGTATGGGGCATCAATCAGGTTGTGACATTGCAAAGCCAGCGTGAAATTCAGCCGACCGCGCCTTCCATTTCGGATGTGTTGCTTGCAACGCAAGACCCCTCGCTCTTTACGCCGACCGCTACGCTGCTGCCGGTTGAGTCATTCCCCGGTGAATCCACGCCGACGATCATTATTCCTACTATTAATATCAATGTGAGCGTGCAGGTCAATCTGGTGGCTGTCGAGCGGACGTATATGCGCGTGATAGTGGATGGTGAAAATGTTTTTGAAGGGCGGGTTGTGCCGGGTAATGTATACTTTTACGAGGCGGAGGAGCAGGTGGAAGTCCTGGTAGGAAGCGGCGCAGCCATCCGTATTGCGTATAATGGACGTGACCTTGGTCTATTGGGTGCGTTCGGTCAGATCGTGA
>DNDO01000072.1 GCA_003484265.1 Anaerolineae bacterium | reverse complement strand
GCCAAACCGAAACCAATAATTGCTGCAACGGAGCCAGTGACAATCGGAGGCAGGACCATGTCGATCTTTTCCTTGCCTAGTGCCTGAATGACGAAACCTATCACGATATTCAACAGACCTGTAACGACGATACCAGCCTGGATAGTGCTGATGACGTTATCAGGCAAAGGCACACCGAAAGCGGGCAGGCTTCCTGTCATTTGCTGGGCGATAGCAAGATAAGCCGCAATATAGCTGAAGCTCGATCCATAAAAGAGCGGGATGAACTTGCCGATTCTCATCTTTGAAAGCAAAAGTGCAACGATCGTACCAAGACCTGAAACAGTCAGTACAGTGCCGACATGGAATCCGCATAACGCCGCCACGAACGCGGTTGCAGGGAACATCGTGAGGACATGCTGGAACCCCAAGAGGACCATTTGCCCGGTGGGGGGTGTATCATTGGGCAGGTAGCCCATAACATTATTCTTTGCCATTGCAGTAACTCCTGTTTTTTGTTTTTCTGATTTTGACGTCTTTGGTTTTGGAGTGCTTTTTTTCGTCTTGCTTGTATTCTTTTTAGTTGCCATTTAACTACATTCTCCTTGTTCTAATTTCGGTGTGCTGGATAGGACTCAAACTTCAAAGACACCTCCTGATAAAAATCGCCAGGCGGCTAACGCATGGCGACAATAATGCATAGTTAACCCACGGATTGTGAGTTTATTAATTGTGCAAACAATTACCTGGTCCAGGGAAAGGCACATGTTGTATTAAATAACCCTTAAAATTGGAATGAGATACGCATAATTTTTCTCCAATTAGATTCTCAACCGAATCCTGCCAAGTACATGCGTGGTTCTCTTCCTATGATTATTGTCTCGCGGTTGACTTTCGTAATCACCCTGTGCTAAACTCTTAAGCCATTACGCTTATCATATCTCATAGGATCATTCATGCAACTCAAAGGCGACGTAACAATTAAAGCACCAAGAAAAAAAGTGTGGGACTTTCTCACCGATCCAAACCAGATCGGGCAGTGTGTGCCGGGCGTTGAAAAGATAGAGACTATTGAGGAACTAAAAAAATATCGCGGCGTTGTGTCCGTAGGGCTTGGCTCTGTCAAGGCTAAGTTTTCTGGCGATGTGGACATTCTCGAATTGGAGGAGCCCAACCGAGCCAAGCTCAAAGCACACGGAACAGCAACAGGCTCCGCTGCAGATGCCATCAGCGAGATGACAATGAGCGATGCGCCCAATAACTCCACGCTCGTCCAATGGACGGCGGACATTAATGTCTCTGGGCAATTAGCCAGTTTAGTTTCGCGGCTTATGGTACCTGTATCACAAAAGCTGGCAGGGGTATTTTATGAAGAAGTGAAAAAGAGGATAGAAAAAGAAAACTAGAACCATGCGCGATATTCTGACAGATCTTATCCGTTGGCAAAACGAAGGGAAGTCCATCGCGCTGGCGACGGTGGTTCAAACTTGGGGGTCGTCTCCGCGCAAGGCTGGCTCGAAAATGGCGGTTACATTTGATGGAGAGGTCACAGGCTCTGTCAGCGGGGGCTGCGTGGAAAATGCGGTTGTCGAAGCCGCCCTGGATGTCTTAGATTCGGGGGAGACCCAACTCTTGCATTTCGGTGTGGCGGACGAAACTGCCTGGGGAGTTGGTCTTGCCTGTGGGGGAAGTATTGATATTCTGGTTAAACCAATTAACACAAAATTCTTTAAAGAATTGCAGTCTGTACTGGAAAATGAACAATCAGCCATGACGGTCACGGTAGTGCGCGGATCCGAAAAATTAATGGGATGTGAAATATTGATTCGCGACAACGATACGGTCGTAGAAATTTTTGGCAACGATTGGGATAATAAAGTGTTAACTCTGGCACAAGCGACACTCTCACAGGGAATCACGCGCCGAGTTATCCTGAATGAAGATACAGAAGTTTTTATAGAATCCATATTACCATCACCTACTTTAATTGTTGTCGGTGGCGTCCACATTGCGGTAACACTCGTATCACTGGCTAAAATGCTTGGTTATCAGACAATCCTCATTGATCCGCGCAAGGCATGGGGCAATATGGAACGCTTTCCCAATGTAGATAGTCTGATCCAGTCTTGGCCCGAGGATGCCTTTAAGCAGGTCAAGATAACAAGATCAACTGCTATTACGATGCTTACCCACGACCCGAAATTGGATGATCCCGCATTGAAGGTTGCGCTCTCAAGTCAGGCGTTTTATATCGGCGCTTTAGGAAGTAAAACGACAAATGCAAAGCGGTGCGAAAGATTATTGAACGATGGCCTTAGCGAAGCACAACTATCACATTTGCATGCCCCGATTGGATTGGACATCGGAGCGCAAACCCCCGAGGAGATCGCTCTGGCAATTATGTCAGAAGTGGTACAAGCCAACAGGAAACAAAATCAA
This sequence comes from Anaerolineae bacterium, assembly GCA_003484265.1. Classification (GTDB taxonomy): domain Bacteria; phylum Chloroflexota; class Anaerolineae; order Anaerolineales; family Villigracilaceae; genus Defluviilinea. The sequence continues at coordinate 6,419 of DNDO01000072.1, read as the reverse complement.
ATTGAAGTTAAGAATGAAGCGAAGCCGGTCCCCAGCCCCTAGTTCCCAAGGATTTTTATTTTATGAAACCTGCTCCATTTGAATATCATGCCCCGAGCACTCTGGATGAAGCGCTGAGTTTGCTCAGCGAACATGGTGATGATGCAAAACTGCTTGCGGGCGGACAAAGCCTTGTGCCTGCCATGAACTTCCGCATCGTTCAGCCGGGCAGGTTGGTCGATCTAAATCGCATAACGGAGTTGAGCTATATCCGTGAAGATGGGAATGTGATCCGGGTTGGCGCAATGGCGCGTGAACGACATGTTGAGTTCGATCCGTCAATCGCGAAGCATACTCCGTTGTTGCATGAAGCAGCTCCGAATATTGCACATCCGCAAATTAGAAATCGCGGCACGATCGGCGGGAGTATTGTAAATGCCGACCCAGCCGCAGAGTTGCCCGTGTTGATGCTGGCATTGGACGCGCGATTGAAAGCCAAGAATAATTCAGGCGAACGCTGGATCAACGCACAGGAATTTTTTGTAGGGATGTTCACCACAGCTCTTGAGCCTGATGAAATTCTGGTTGAGATTGAGTTGCCATTCATGCCCAATCGCACAGGCTGGTCGTTCATGGAAGTGGCGCCTCGCGCAGGTGATTACGCTTTGATGGGAGTCGCGGCGTTGGTGACATTGGACGATGCTGGAAAATGTGAAAGCGCAAAACTTGTGTACCTCAATGCGGGCGATGGTCCTGTGAATGCGAAGGAAGCGGCGGAAAGTTTAAAAGGGGAGAATTTGAATGAGAAGCTCATCGAATCTGCCGCGGCGCATGCCAGTAAAAATGAGATCACCCCGTTTGGGAATGTGCATACGTCGCCTGAATTCCAGCGTCATCTGGCAAACGTACTGACAATCAGGACATTGAAGCAGGCATTACAGCGTGCGGGAGAAAGTCAATGACACGATCCAATTCCATTACTATAACAGTCAATGAACAGGAATACACTCGCGAAGTGGAGCCGCGCATGTTGCTCAGCGATTTTCTGCGCCATGAACTTGGGCTTACAGGCACGCATGTAGGTTGTGAGCACGGTGTCTGCGGCGCGTGTACGATCATGTTTAATGGTGAGTCCATGCGTTCTTGTTTGATCTTCGCTGTTCAAGCGGACGGACAATCTATCACGACCGTTGAAGGGCTGGCAAAAGACAAGGACGATCTTCATCCATTACAGCAATCCTTTTGGGAAGCACATGGACTGCAATGCGGTTATTGCACGCCAGGAATATTGATGTCCATGATCCCGTTCTTGAAACAAAATCCAAACCCGACCGAGGACGAGATCCGTCACGCGCTTTCAGGAAACCTCTGTCGTTGCACAGGTTATCAACATATCGTGGATGCAGTGAAACTTGCCGCTGAAAAAATAAGTTAACTGGAACCTAGGATTAGTGACCATGAATCATCAACAGCTTGTGCGAGATTTTCGTGATGACAAGATATCGGCTGAGGAGTTCGTATCCAGCATCCAATCTTATTTTGATGCTCGCGAACCCTCCGTGCTTGCTTTTATCCCCGAAGAGGATCGATTCGAGCGATTATTGAAGGAGGCGAAAGAACTTGTTGCCCGGTATCCCGAATCAGCCAAGCGCCCCCGACTTTTTGGGATGTTCTTTGGTGTGAAAGATATATTCCATGCAAGTGGCTTTAGAACACAGGCAGGCAGTCGGTTGCCATCGAATGATCTTCAAGGCGGTGAAGCCGTAAGTGTCACGCGACTGAAAAATGCTGGCGCGCTTGTCATGGGCAAAACAGTCACGACTGAGTTTGCTTATTTTTATCCAGGTCCCACGCGCAACCCGCACAACCCTGACCACACTCCAGGCGGTTCGAGCAGCGGCTCGGCGGCAGCGGTCGGCGCGGGGTTATGTGACCTGGCCCTTGGTACGCAGACCATCGGTTCACTTGTCCGTCCGGCTGCGTTCTGTGGTGTCGTCACTCTCAAGCCCACATCTGAACGCATCCCTCGCGACGGCGTCATTCCCCTGTCACCTTCGCTTGATCATATCGGTTTCTTTACGTCAGATATTGATACTGCAAAAATTGTTGCAGGCGTATTAATCGGAGACTGGGGATTTGAGACTGCGAATCGAAAACCGATTCTCGGAATTCCTGAGGGACCCTATCTCGCATCCGCCTCAGCCGAAGCCCTGGCCAGCTTCAACGCGACCTGCATCTCATTGTCTGACGCTGGATACGAACTACGTCCTGTTCCCGTGATGGATGATTTTCAGGAAATACGCGCACGCCATGATGTGATCATGTCCGCCGATGCAGCGAGCGTGCACAATGAGTGGTTCAAACAACACGAAATGTTGTATTCTCCAAAATTCACCGACCTAATCAAACGAGGTCAGTTGGTTACAGATGTTCAATTTAAGATCGCCATAGAAGCGCGTGACAACTTCCGCACGGACATGGCGCAAATATTGAAAGAAAATGAGATCGATTTGTGGATTACGCCCCCGGCGGTTGGTCCTGCACCGAAAGGTCTCGACGCAACCGGCGACCCTGTCATGAACCTGCCCTGGACACAGATTGGATTTCCCGCTGTTAACATTCCCACAACGAAAAACGAAGATGGCTTGCCCATGGGACTTCAAGTCGTCGGCAAATGGAATGCCGATGAATCCTTGCTTGATTGGGCAGGTGATATCGAGAAAGTGGTGAGAAAAATATGAGCGTCATTAAGTGGAATATCCGCGCTGGCGCATACTATGACTCTGTTGTGTTGATGCAGCTCCAACGTGGATTGGTCGGTCTGCCGGGGATCATCGACGCAGGGGTAGTTATGGCAACACCCGCGAATCGGGAGTTGCTCTTGGCGAACAACCTGTTGCCCGATGACGCGAACGCCAACCCTGACGATATGTTGATCGTTGTCAAAGCGGATGATGAAAAATCCGCGCTCGATGCCATTGATAAAGTTGACGAGTTGCTCACGCGCCGAAAATCTGCGACTGTAAGCGAGGACTTCCGTCCGCGAAGTTTAAACGCGGCAGCCAGGCAATTACCCGATGCGAATTGGGTGTTGATCTCGGTTCCAGGTCGATATGCAGCTGGCGTCGCACGTGAAGCGCTTGATCTCGGGAAACATGTTTTCCTCTATAGCGATAATGTCTCGCTTGAAGATGAGATCGCATTGAAGAAAACCGCATGCGAGAAAGGTCTGCTTGTGATGGGACCTGACTGCGGCACTGCCATCATCAACGGCATTGGATTAGGATTTGCCAACCGCGTCCGCCGCGGACCAATCGGGATTGTCGGTGCATCGGGTACGGGAACACAAGCTGTAACAGCACATATCCACAATCTTGGTTCAGGCATTACCCATGCCATCGGTACAGGTGGACGCGACCTAAAATCTGATGTGTCCGCGATCACGGCGCATCAATCGCTTGACCTTCTTTCACGTGATCCAGAAACAAAAATCATTGTCCTTGTTTCAAAACCTCCCTCAGCTGATGTGGCGACTGGACTAATATCCGCCGCACAAGCGACTGGTAAGCCTGTAGTAATTTACTTCATCGGTTATCCCTCACCCTCACGGAGAGTAGGCAATCTTCATTTCGCGATTAGTTTGAGCGAGGCGGCCGAAATTGCGGTACGTGTGGGCGATCAGGAATCGAAGAATATCGAAGAGCCGCCAGTTGCAAATCTCAATCTTCGCGGACTATTCTCCGGCGGAACTCTCGCGTACGAAACAATGATCGGTCTGCAGGCAGGCATCACACCGCTTTACTCCAACGCCCCGATCACTGACAACCAATTACTCAAAGACCCGTTAAAAAGTGAAGCACATACCATCATCGACCTGGGCGATGAATTCTTTATGGTTGGACGATTACACCCGATGATCGATAATGACCTGCGCATCCGGCGCATGAAACAGGAGGCCGCCGACCCAGAAGTTGGTATGATACTTTTTGACGTTGTCCTCGGCGAAGGCTCGCATCTTGACCCCGCAGGGGAGCTGGGTCCTGTTATCAAAGAGATCAGAGATAAGAGACCAGATATTGAATTTGTTGCAATGGTCATCGGAACGGATGATGATCCGCAGGATATTCACTCTCAAATCGAACAGTTGAAAGAGTCGGGCGCAGAGATCTTCCGCACGGCGGCCGAAACGGTCGAATATATTAGTCTTCGTATGAGTAAAAACAATAAACAGAAGTATGCCCCTGTAAACCTCGAACAATTGAAGCGACCACTCGCTGGCATTAATGTGGGATTGGAATCTTTTTATGAAAGCTTGATCACACAAGGCGCGCAGGCTGTCCATGTAGAGTGGCGTCCGCCTGCGGGGGGAAACGAGAAGATGGCTGCGCTGTTGTCGAAGATGAAAAGTAAAAAGTAAATACCCGGAGAAAAATATGGACATAGATACCGCAAACGATACCGCTGTTGAAAAAATAATGAATGCCCGCCCGATCTTGAAGGCGGTGGCTACCGCGCGCGATGTAATCCCCGGCATGAAGGATAACCTGTTCCTGCATGCCGGTCCACCGATCGAGTGGGCGCGGATGTCGGGACCACTGAGGGGGGCGATCATTGGGGCGATGTTGTTTGAGGGAATGGCTAAATCGGAAGCAGAGGCAACTGCGATGGTGGAAAGAGGCGAAGTCGAGTTCGATTCCTGCCACCATCATGGGACAGTCGGACCCATGGCAGGTGTGACATCTGCCTCGATGAAAGTCTATGTAGTGGAAAACGTCGAACATGGGAATAAATCATTTTCCAATCTGAATGAAGGCTATGGAAAAGTTTTGCGCTACGGTGCCTACAGCGATGACGTATTGAAAAAATTACACTGGATGAACGATGTGCTCGGCGTAGCATTGGCAGATGCGCTGGCAAAGTCTGATGGCCTGGACCTGCGTGCGCTGATCGCCGAGGCATTGCACATGGGTGATGAAGGGCATAACCGCAACAAGGCAGGCTCACTCATCTTTTTAAAGTTGCTTTCGCCGTTGATCGCAAATGTTGTGAAAAAGGCGGAGGTCGAATCCGAGATATTGCAATTTCTGGGCGACAATGCGTTGAGCGTGTTGAACCCAGTGATGGCTGCCTGCAAGGCAATGACCGATGCCGCCCACGGTGTGGAAGGAAGCACGATCGTCACAACCATGGCACGCAACGGCACGGACTTTGGAATCCGCGTGAGCGGACTTGGTGAAACACAATGGTTCACGGCTCCCGCTGAAATTCCAGTCGGCTTATTCTTTTCAGGTTTTACTCAAGATGATGCAAATCCTGACATAGGCGATAGTGCGATCACAGAGACCGCAGGCATTGGCGGATTTGCGATGGCGACCGCCCCCGCGATCGTCACGTTTGTCGGCGGTACGCCGAAGGACGCAATGAATGCAACCCTCGAAATGTACGAGATCACAACTGGTGAAAGTAAATTCTTTACCATGCCGTCGCTCGATTTTCGCGGTACGCCCACAGGGATTGACGTCCGCAAAGTTGTTGAGTTGGGAATTACGCCGCGGATCAACACTGGTATTGCACATAAGAATGCGGGTGTCGGGCAGGTGGGGGCGGGGTTGGTAAGACCGCCGCTTGCAATCTTCGAACAGGCTTTACTGGCTTACGCCGAAAAATATAATCTTTAAGGAGAATACTCATGACCAAGATATATGATCTATCTCAAGACCTGAATGCCGATGCTTCATTCTGGCCCTTTTACCCGCCATTTGAAGTAAAGTACATCAAACGTAAATCGGAGCAGGGAGTCAATGCGCAATACATTATGACATCCAACCACATGGGTACGCACCTTGATGCACCGAAACATTTCGTGACCAATGGAAGAACGATTGACCAGATCCCGATCGAGTGGTGCTACGGACCTGGCGTGATCGTTGACTTGAGCGATATGCTCGATGATCTCGGTATGTTTACACCCGAAGATATTGAGAAGCGCGTCGAGGTCAAGGATGGCGATATTCTCTTTATTCACACAGGTTGGCACAAGTATTCGTTCTTTAGCCCTGATGGAGATGAAGAGCGCTACATTCAGAGACATCCCGGTCCGCATTACAGCATTTGCGATTGGCTGCTAAAGAAGAAGATCCACATCTGGGGCGTGGATATGATCTCCACCGACCACCCCATGAACCTGCCAATCGGTCGCTTCCTCGGCAAAGGCGGATTGGAACATTGGAAAAAGGTCCGCAAACTGACCGAAGACAAGTTCGGCGCGGACAAAATGGACGAGTTGTTCCCCGAAGAAGCCTATCAATTAACTCACAACGCCTTGTTCCCCCATGACTGCATGCACGTCGAAAACCTCGGCGGCGACATTGGTTTGAAGGAATTGCACAACAAGCGCATTACGCTCGGTGTCTTCCCCTGGAAGTTCAAAGGCGGCGAAG
>DNDO01000214.1:2744-4565 GCA_003484265.1 Anaerolineae bacterium | reverse complement strand
ATGGAGCCCGCAGGGTTGAAAGCGGTTGAAGCGGCGAAGCAGGACGGGCGTTGGGATGCGGCGTATGAGCGGCAGAGAAAAACAGAAGTGTCTGCTGATTTTCAAACCGCTTTGAATAAGCACAGGAAAGCCAAATCGTTTTTTCCGACATTGTCAGGGTCACGACAATATCCGTTCCTGTTTCGATTTACGACAGCGAAAAAGGCTGAAACTCGTGCCCACAGAATCCGTATATTTGTAGAGATGCTAGAAAAGAGCGAAACGCTTTAATCACTAATTTTTGCAGACGAAAGGAAATAACATGTCTAAACGTTACAAAATTCGACAAAAGCTCATTTCCATTGGAGATGATTTCTGGATCGAAAACGAGAAGGGGCAGAAGATATTCAAAGTGGACGGAAAGGTATTACGTATCAGCAAGACCCTCGTTTTTGAAGATGTGAATGGCAGGAAGCTGGCTCAGATCAAGGAGCGATTGCTGTCCATCAAAGATACGATGGTCATCGAAGATGCCAATGGCAGGGACATTGCCATAGTCAAGAAGGCGCTCATCGCACCGCTGCGGGATAAGTGGAATGTGAATGTCAAAGACGGGGAAGATTTGGTTGTGCAGGGCAACATCCTTGACCTTGAATATTCTATCAAACAGGGACGTAAAAGAGTGGCGGAAGTATCCAAGAAATGGTTTACGATAACAGATACTTACGGCGTGGAGGTCGCCGGCGATCAGAACGACATCCTTATTTTGGCGATAGCCGTTGCAGTGGATATGATGGCGCACGACGGGGAGCGGGATAACAAATAACGGAGCGCCTATTCAAGTAAAATTGACCATATCTTCCAGCTCGACCTACAGAAAAGGATAAACATGAATACAGGAATTGTGGGCAGCGGATTTGTCGGGGCAACCGCCGCGTATGCGTTGGTCATGCGCGGGGTGGGGCGCCGGGTCGTTTTGGTTGACCAGAATCGATCGCGAGCCGAAGCGGAGGCGGATGACATCCGCCATGCCGTCCCATTCGCTCATCCGTTGGAGATCACAGCTGGCGATTATCCCGACCTCGCGGATTGTAAAGTGGTCATCCTATCAGCGGGAGTTGGGCAAAAGCCTGGCGAGACCCGTCTTGAGTTGCTGGGGAGAAATGCCAGGGTGTTCGAGCAGGTCGTTCCAAGCGTGCTTCAGCACGCCCCAAACGCTGTCCTGTTGGTCGCGACCAATCCGGTGGATGTGATGACTCACATCGCGGCGCATTATGCAGCTCAATTTGGCGTCCCCTCCAGCCGGGTGCTCGGCTCTGGAACTACACTGGATACTGCTCGCTTTCGGACAATCGTTGGCCGCCGTTTGAACATTGACCCTCATCATATTCATGCATATGTTCTGGGCGAACACGGAGATTCGGAGTTTTTACCGTGGTCTCTCGTGACCGTGGGAGGGATTCCGCTTGAAAAGTTTTGTAATGATGGGAAGAATTCGATCTGCCCGGAAGATTACGCTGAGATCGAGGAACGAGTCCGCAAGGCTGCCTACCGAATCATCGACGGTAAGGGAGCGACATACTATGGAATTGGCAGCGCAATAGCCCGCATTGTTGAAGTCATTTTACAGGATGAACGTTCCATTCTGACTGTCTGCACGCCCATGAAAGAAGTTGCAGGGGTCGGGAATGTCACCGTCGCGCTGCCAAATCTGGTCGGCGGGGATGGGATCATTGAGACATTATTCCCAGCTTTGACTCAACCTGAGACAGAAGCGTTAAGTGCCAGCGCGCGCGTAGTCCGTTCAGTCATTGACGAATTGAAATTGTAGATTGTGAAATG
>DNDO01000214.1:2293-2472 GCA_003484265.1 Anaerolineae bacterium | reverse complement strand
AAATATTACAACCTCCGCCAATCTCTGCCTGGAGGTCGGAATAAATCTAATGATTCATAACGGGGGGGGGAAATCCGAGACAAAATCGGAATACATTACAATCGAAATAGTACGGAAGTCACCCAGTACTTTTGTTTTGCACCACCTTGCAAATATGTTTGTAACTTTTCCTTGTTTTT
>DNDO01000214.1:0-2171 GCA_003484265.1 Anaerolineae bacterium | reverse complement strand
CTAATGATTCATAACGGGGGGGGGAAATCCGAGACAAAATTGGAATACATTACAATCGAAATAGTACGGAAGTCACCCAGTACTTTTGTTTTGCACCACCTTGCAAATATGTTTGTAACTTTTCCTTGTTTTTGGTTTCGCAAATATACGAGAACAGGTACCCTTTTCTCAAAGCTGTTTTTCAGCGTTTCTCTTTTGTTCATATCTGGAACATAGAGAAACGAGAATCGGAGGTACCATGTATTTGAAATACACCCACATCCTTATTGGAGTGACTCTTCTTTTTGCGCTTGCAACCCCGTCCAGCGGGCAAACTGCCCCTGCCGAGGATAACCATTCCACATTTGTAACAACCAGCCTGACACCGCCAAGTATTTCGATTGGCGAATCTTCAATTGTTGCGGTCAACGTCAACAATTTACCGCCTGGAGGATTTGCCAGCGCTGAATTTACCTGCACATATGACCCCGCAATGATGGAAATATCTGCCATTACTCCCACAGATCTATTCGGTGTTGACCCGGTTACAGTGGTCAATGGACCACAAAATGGTAGCTTGATCTTCGCTGTCGCCGGCAGTGTTGGGAATAGGGCTGTTTCGGATGGAACCGTATTCACATTTTCTGCAAAAGGGTTACAGATCGGTCAATCGATTATCAACTGCCAGGTCCGCGCCTCAACCGGTAATCTTGCTCTTGTAACAATTCCCTCAACACCATCTAGCATCGATGTCACTGACAACACGCCTGTGCCTACCCTTGGTACACTCGCCGGGCAGATTATTTCGGGAAAGCAGGTGACTGTCACGCTAACAGACCATCACGGCTCGGTTGCCGGGTCCGTCGTGGCAAATACAGATGGGATCTTCAGTCTCCCTCTTCTCCCGGGTACCTATAATGTGGTCGCTTCAGCGCCCGGCTATCTCAGGGCTCAGGGGACTGTGAGTATTACAAACGGAAATACTACAACCATTCAGACGATCAAACTGCCTGCTGGTGATATCGATGGCAATGATGTCATAGATCACTTTGATGCCCTGACGATAGGCATAAATTACAATGGCGCCCAGCCTGCGGTTGCCGACTTGACCAGCGACGGCATAATCAACGTTCTTGAACTGGAAATTCTATCCCCTAATTACCGAATGATTGGACCTCTCGCAATTTCTGTGGGCTCTTCACCTCTGGTCACACAAACCTCACTACCGACAATACCGACCCAAACCAGTGTTCCTGTGTCTGCAACTGAGACACCGGTGGCCGCGACTGCAACAGTCGCGCCGCTGCCGACCGCAACTACTTTACCAAGTGGTGCGAGTTCGCAGTTGTGGCATCCGCCGGGTGCACATGATGGGCTCAACGCGCACGAACACGGTGATAAGCCGCCTGCATGGGCGAACGATTTCAGCGTCGCTAATTTCGGGCATCCCGTAGTCTATGGCGGTGATGAACGCTCAAGCGATACCGAGAACGTACATAAACATCAAGCCTTCAAAGGCGTTACCTATCGCGTAAACGGTGGATCATCCTGCCCGGTTGATGTGTATTTCCGCTATCATGCGGCATCCAACCCAATGGATCGTGCCTTTGCGTTCCATTCTTACGAGTTGTACATGCGCGATTGCCAGGGCGGAACGTCTTTTCGTCAAGGCGTATATTGGGTTGGTTATCCTGAATTCAGGTCGCAGCGAATGAGCCGTTTCAATGAGCAACCAGGAACAATATTACCGGATGGCTCCACTGCTCCCGGGCGCGATCAATTCATTATCGGTGCGCCGGATAACCGGGATTGGTTCGGGTTGAATGGAATATTACAAACCCGTTGTGAACAATGGTACGCATTCGCAGGATCGCATGGCGGGGAGTTTAGTATCACTATCTGTGGAGCCACAACCCGATTCTCATACGATGAGCATCTTACCAACTTCCACGACATGGGCACGTGGGATTTGACAGGTTCTACGGGCTTGGGGCGCAGGTTTGAAATATCGCTGTATGGACCCAATTCCCCCGTCCCGACCAATCAGCCCGCTGGATGGTTCTGCGCGAAAAAAGCCCCCATTGAAGACAAGGTGGAAGGTCCGACACATCGCCCGCAGTGGACTTTGCTTGCAAACGGCATCAACAGCCCGACAGATTGTCCGGCAGGCTATTTGCCACAATTTACCGCCC
>DNDO01000026.1:6905-7172 GCA_003484265.1 Anaerolineae bacterium | reverse complement strand
GACACAATGGAAGAATATATCTTATTCCCAAAACACACGCGGCGTATTATCCATTTGCAGATCGTCCAACGTTGCCTTCCGCAATGAATCGAAGCGCGGTTGGATTTCGTCCATCGAGTCGCCGCCAAGTTTTTCGATGAGGGCATCCGCCAAGACAAACGCGACCATTGCTTCAAGAATGGGAACCGCGCGCGGCACGGGACAGAAATCGGAGCGTTCATATTTTGTAGGTGATTCTTGTTTGCTTGCTAAATCTACGGTTTGTTG
>DNDO01000026.1:6146-6663 GCA_003484265.1 Anaerolineae bacterium | reverse complement strand
GGCGTGAGAGTCGTGGCGATCGGTTTCATCGCGGCACGGATGATGATGGGCTGTCCATTGGAGACTCCACCTTCGGTTCCTCCCGCCCGGTTAGTTGTGCGCTGTAGATTGGCTTTTTCCAAGCTGATAGGATCATGTGCCTGCGTTCCAATCCGTTTTGCGTTTTCAAACGCATCACCCACTTCAACACCTTTCATCGCCTGGACGCTCATCACCGCCATCGCAAGTCTGGCTTCAAGACGTTTATCCCATTGCATGAAACTGCCGAGACCAACGGGAAGATTGAGCGCGACAATTTCAAGGACACCGCCCAATGTGTTTTTACTATGAATGGTCATTTCGATTTCTTTTCGCATTCTACTTGCAGAGGACTCAATAGGACAACGCACATCCGATTCTTCAGCGCGGATAAAGCGTTCATCGTAAGGCATATCGCCGAGGTCCGCCTGGACTTCGCCAATGGATGCAACGTATCCGCCAATGATGATGCCAAATTGAGACAAAAAGTGTTTGCAGA
>DNDO01000026.1:5118-5999 GCA_003484265.1 Anaerolineae bacterium | reverse complement strand
CGCGCTGAAGAATCGGATGTTGCATACCGCACCCACCGCAACGCGCATGGTCGTTTCTCTGGCGGAGGCGCGTTCGAGCGAGGGGCGCAGGTCCGAGTAGCCGTATTTCACTGCGCCAGTCAAATCAGCATGACCTGGTCGAGGAGCGTTCATCGGCTCAATCGCTCTGCCCTTCCATTTGATATGGTCTGCGTTTTCGACGAGCAATGCAATCGGTGCGCCCGTCGTTACGCCCGCCATAACTCCGCCAAGGATTTGCACCGTATCTGTTTCAATCTTCATACGTCCGCCTGAGCCGTACCCCTTCTGGCGACGTGCAAGTTCTTTGTTGATAATGTCCGGGACAATGGGCAAACCAGCAGGCATACCATCCAGAATGGCGGTAAGGGATGGCCCGTGTGATTCGCCTGCGGTGAGGAAACGCAACATATAAACTCCGTTACTGGTAATCAGAGATTTGATACTGGAGATTGTTCAACAGACGCGCTTATAGCTTTCCGCGGCGGGTTACATCCAGTCCAAATTTCAAACGATAAAGCAGCTTGTTCGATGAGCATACCAAGTCCAGTCGTTGCTTGCAACCCCTGTAACCGCGCGTCGCGGACGAGTTTGGTCACAGATGGATTGTAGACCAGATCGTAAATGGCAACATGTTGAGGCAATGACAGATTCTCGGGCAGGGCAGATTGGTTTAGATTGGGGGACATTCCGAGAGGAGTGGTGTTTACGACAAGGTCGTAGGCGCTGTCCTGAGCTTGTCGAGGGGTTGAAGGTTGAAGGTCCGAGAAACTTGTAATTCGTAAACGGTTATTCGGATACGATGTTGCAAATTCCTTGGCTTGTTCGACCCTTCGTGCGGCGATGGTAACACTCCATTTATC
>DNDO01000026.1:0-4888 GCA_003484265.1 Anaerolineae bacterium | reverse complement strand
GATGGTAACACTCCATTTATCTTTTAGAAGTGAATATGTTACGGCTCGTGCAGAGCCTCCCGCGCCAAGTACAAGTGCCGATTTCTCCCTCACTCCTAAACCCTCTCTCAATCCGGTCGAGGGGGATTCTGCCAAAAAACTATTCAAATCAGATAGGAAACCTGGGGCATCTGTGTTTTCGCCAATGAGTTTGTTGTCCAACAGATAAATCGTATTGACTGCGCCTATAGATTTGGCTGTATCGGTTAATTCATCAAGCAAAGGAATTACATTTTGTTTATGCGGAATAGTGACGTTGAGTCCTGTAATTTCACCTGAGCGGACGCGTCCCAGCAAATCTTTCAAGCCCTCTTTATCATCAGGCGCAATCGGAAATAATGCATAGTCGCCCTCCAAGCCACAGGCTTTCAATGCGGCGGTGTGAATCTTCGGAGATAAGCTGTGTCCGAGTGGATACCCGATCAAGCCGAGATGGATCATCGCAGGGAACCCAACACATCGAAATAATTTGGAAACGTTTTGGAAACACAGGATGGGTTTTCAATTACAACACCATCAAAGCCCAAGCCGATCAACGCAAACGACATTGCCATACGGTGGTCGTTATAAGTTTGAATGTTGGCAGGTTGGAAAGTTTTGCATGGATGGATCGTCATACCATCTTCATGTTCTTCCACGTCCACACCGAGGCGTTTTAGTTCGGTGCAGGTTGCTGAGACGCGATCCGTTTCTTTCACTCGTGCAGAAGCGATGCCGCTGATTCTCGTAGGCGAATCAGCAAAGGGGGCGATGGCGGCGAGGGTTTGCGCTGTGTCTGGGATGTCGCGCATGTCCACGTCTATGCCCTGCAATTCAGGGGCACCAGTGACCTCGATAAAGTCATACCCTTCATTGATATCGCATCCCATTTGGGACAATACATCGAGAAATGCCATATCGCCCTGTACGGAATTGCGCGAGATGTTGTCCACTTTGACCTTCCCGCCGCATATGGCAGGGGCGGCGAAGAAATATGAGGCAGCGGAAGCATCAGACTCGATAGCGTAATCTGTAATTGGTGTATACGATGCGGGAAGAACCGTAAAACGTGAGTATTTGTCGCGTTCTATCTCGACACCGAAATCTTTCATGATAGCGATGGTCATATCCACATAGGGTTTGGAATTCAGTTCAGTGGAAAGGGTGATCTCGATTGGTGAGTGTGCATACGGGGCAACCATGAGCAAAGCAGATAAGAATTGAGATGAAATATCGCCTGCGATCTGAGTCTTTCCACCGGGTAAACCATTTCCAAATATCTCCACAGGTGGACAGTTGTTCGCGGATTTCATTTCAACACCCAATTGATTAAGTGCATCAATTAGATCCTTTATCGGACGTTCTCTCATGCGCGTTTCGCCATCAAGAATGTATTCGCCGTTGCCAAGCGCGAGAAAAGCGGACAGGAACCTTGCCGCCGTCCCCGCGTTGCCGATGAAGAGTTCGGCTTTGTTTGAAGGGATTTTTCCGCCGAGACCGGTAACGGTCATTTCATGGTTTGCATCATCAAGCTGAATATCGAAGCCGAGTGTTTGCAACGCAATGGCAAAGTATTTTGAGTCGTCGGAGAAGAGCGCATTGGTGAGACGCGTTTGTCCGTTCGCGAGAGCGGCGATAAGCAAGGCACGATTGGTCAGGGACTTGGAGCCGGGCACACGGACAGTTGCGTTGAGGGGATGAGTGATCGGGGTGATTTTCATGAGATGACTGGATGATCAAAAAGCAGAGATCAATCTTTCATAGGAGTGATGCGATTCATTGAGAGTGTCTTCCAGGATGGCATACTCTTTGTTTTCAATCGAGAGCTCAATTTCATCAAGTGAATTTCTGAAAACCCGAATCGCGTTGAGTACATTATCTTGATTGGACTTCAGAATACCCATCATCATTTGGGATGGCGTCCCTGCCAGGCGGGAGGTCGAGCGGAAGCCTGGTCCGATGAGAGATACAAATTCCTGCGGTGTGGAATGTGCCAAAGCAGACGATAGCAGGAATGGCAAGTGGCTTGTGGATGCAAGAACGCGATCGTGCTCTTCGGCGGTCATTTCAATGAGATCCGCGCCGATGGCCGAAACGATTTGTTGAGCAGCGGATTTGGCTTTTTGCGTTGTTCGGTCGAGTGATGTGACCACAAAGGGAGCATCCTGATACAAATTCGCATCTGCATTTTGCAAGCCGAGTTTTTCTTTGCCGCAGATGGGATGTCCGCCGATGGGGTCGAAGTTTTCAGGGAGGGCAGACATGGCCAGGGTGATATCCCGTTTGGTGGAACCCAAGTCCATGACGATGCATGGATGCTTGATAATGGATGGCAGCTGCTGGAGTATGTCAATAATGGTCGGGACGGGGGTGGCTAAAACAAGAATATCAAGGCGCTTCGACTGGGGGTCTCGAATCACTTCTCTTCTCGACCCTCCGCTCAGCGAGGAGAGTGATTCAGCTTCGTCAATAATATTTTTGGAAAGAGCAAGTTCGAGTGTGGGAAGATGCGAGTCAAATCCTATTATGTTCCCACATTTCCCTTTGAGACTCATGGCGAGCGAGCCTCCCATGAGTCCCAATCCAAATAACCCGATTGTTGAATCTTTCAGAGAAAAGCCGTCCTCCATGTTTACCATCCAGCAGTGACGGGTTTCTTGATGGGAGCAACACGGCGACCCATGACCTCGGCGATCGCTTTGACCTGCTTGACCATCGCGGCAAACGCTTCAGGCTTGAGCGATTGCTTGCCATCAGAGACTGCCTTTGACGGTTCGGGATGCACTTCAACGATAAGACCATCAGCACCCGCGGCAATGCCCGCACGCGCGATCGCGGCGACAAAATCAACGTGCCCTGTGGCGTGTGATGGGTCAAGAACAACAGGCAGATGCGTGAGCTGCTTGAGAACAGGGATGGCGTTGATATCGGTGGTGTTGCGGGTGGCGGTTTCAAACGTGCGGATGCCGCGCTCGCACAAGATGACCTGCGTGTTTCCGCCCGCGAGAATGTACTCGGCAGACATGAGCAATTCTTCGATAGTTGCGGACAAGCCGCGTTTTAGCAAAATGGTTTTACGCGTCTCGCCGAGCGCGCGCAGAAGATTGAAGTTCTGCATGTTGCGTGCGCCGACCTGGAACACATCCACATATTTCAACATGACATCGAGCTGTGTCTGTGACATGATCTCGACCACCATGGGCATGCCCGTTTGTTCGCGCGCTTCAGCGAGATATTCGAGACCTTCCTCGCCAAGCCCCTGAAATGAATACGGGGACGTGCGCGGCTTGAAGACACCGCCACGAAGGGCGTTCGCGCCCGCCTCTCTCACAGCGTGGGCTGTTTCCAAAATCTGACTCCGCGACTCAACCGAGCAGGGTCCCGCAATTAAGGCGATGTCGTCACCGCCAATGGTGAAGCCGTCTATCGGGAAAACGGAATTTTCAGGATGGACTTGACGCGAGCCAAGTTTGTAGGGCTGCGAAATACGTTTCACGGATTCGACTCCATCAAGTACTTCAAACTCGTCGAGCGAGGGGACGTGGAATTCGCCCACCGCGGCTACAATGGCGGTTCCGACCCCGTAGGTAATATGCGGCGTGAGTCCGCGCGACTTGACGACGGACACAACTCCTTCCAGTTGCTGCGGGGTGTAGTTGGATTTCATAACGATGATCATGATTCTTCTCCTATGATTTTGATTATTGCGCGGCAACCAAGTCGGGTCTTAGTTTGACAGCATCGCGCAAATAGACATGTGTGATTTCATTTTGCGGAACTTCTGTATTCCAGTGAACAAGTACACGGATGACTCTCGGCAGACTGTTCGGGACGGGTATCTCGCGGGCACAAAGCATGGGGACGAGTCCCCAGCCCATTTGACGGGCGCCCTGCGCAGGGAAGGTGGAGGCGAGATCATCCGTCACGGTGAAGAGCGCGCTGGCGACATCTTCGGGTCTCATGCTTTCATTCGCGTCCAAAATCGATTCCAACAACTCGCGCGTGGCTTGCAGGATCAATTCAGGGTCATCTGCGGGGACTGTGGTCGCGCCGCGTATCCCACGGATTGGCATTGGCTGCTCCTGTGTAAATAAAATAAAAAGAGCGAGACCGCGTGGTCTCGCTCTTTACGTGAACAGAATTACTTCCTGTCTACTTAAGCGCCACCATCGGCAACCGAGTTTCGGAAACCGTAATAAAAATAGAACGCAAACCAGCGGGTGGACTTAAGCATATTAGGCGCAATTCTATGCCCGTCACGCGGATGCGTCAAGGGGGAGATTTCATCGCGATTGATATAATCACTCCATCATGCTCACCAAACCTGACATCGCTGATGGACTTATCATCTCATCTTTGCAAGACGAATACGGATTACACGTTTCAACCTTGACCTTCCTGCCCCTCGGCGCGGACATGGGCACTGCCGTCTATCGCGTCACCGCGGACGATGGGTCTGCGTACTTTTTGAAACTCCGCAAAGGCTTTAACGAAACCTCGGTAACTGTTCCACTCTTCCTCAAGTCACAGGGAATCAAAGAGATCATCGCTCCATTTAAGACCAAGTCCAACCGCGGCTGGGCGGATTTTGGCGAGTACAAGATGATCCTATATCCATTCATCGAAGGCAGGAACGGATTTGAGATGAAGTTATCCGATACCCACAAGAGAGCGTTCGGCACGGCTCTTAAAGCCATTCATACGGCAAAACTCCCGCTTGAACTTAAGGGACAGATTCCGCAAGTGACTTATTCACCGAATTTTCGCGAACAGGTGAAGGAGTTTCAAAGGCAGGTTGAGAATACAACATTCAGTGACCTGAATGCAGCCAAACTCGCAGAGTTCATAAAATCCAAACGGCATGAAATTG
>DNDO01000089.1:19648-22474 GCA_003484265.1 Anaerolineae bacterium | reverse complement strand
GGGAGGTCGGGATTGTCGAAGAAAATAGCATCAGACCCAACGTCCAGGGCGATGCGGGGCTTTCCAGATTGGGCGACAGTGCCGACCAAACCTTTACCAATATCCAGGCGGTGCCCGCGTGCAAGCATCTGTCGCCCGCCATCGCTGTTCGCTGCCTGTAGGGTGGCGAATTGGCGGGAGTCGTCTACGAAGAATATCCCGGCATGATAATAATCGAACCGTTCACTGACGAGACGCGTGACAAGCGGGAGGAGTATATCCAGTCTCTGTTCGGTTGATATAGTACGCGAAATCTCACTGATGGATTGCAGTTCCTGTGCGCGGCGTTCGCTGATCAAGCGTGCTGTATCCAGGTCGGCGGTGCGTTCAGCAACGCGTCTTTCCAATCCAGATAATGTATCGCGCAATTGACCGGTCATGCGGTTGAAGGAGTTTGCCAATTCCCCGATCTCATCCTGCGATTGGACCCGGGCTTGAATCGATAGGTCTCCCTCGGCAATTTTTCCTGCGATACCTGTAAGTGTAATAATGGGTTCGGCGAGCCTGATTGATGCAGCATAACCTCCCAAACCTGCGAGGAGCATAATCACCATGGCAAGAACCGTTATCGTACGGGTTTGTTGTTGGACAGGTTGTAACGCATCATCCAGATCCTGTTTTACGATGATATTCCAATTCAGCAGTGAAACTGAGTTTTGTGCAAGGCTGTCTGCTGACGAGAACACACGATATTGACTGACAAGACTTGGCTCTCCCTTATATATAATCTCGCCATATTTCCCTGATACTGAATTCAACCCGGGAATTTCTTCAGGGTCGATGGCGTCGCCGTTAATATAGGAGTTGAATGATATGCGAAGGTCAATGTCAAATACTCCGCTGGTCTCGCTGGTCTGTAAATTCTCTAGAATGGTTGAGACACTATAGGTAGTTCGCAATACGCCCACTACATTCCCGTTTGAAATAATGGGAACTGCCATAAGAATTCCGAACGACTGACTGGTTTGATTAAACTCCGGCTGGCTGATATAAACCCGTCCTCTCCCTTGGTTATATGCAGTTCTCCACCAATCCTCACCTCCATGATAATAATCTGGTATTTGGTCCGTTGCTGCGATATTTGCTCCATACCTGTCTGTCAGGAAAATATCTGTGTGATTTGGGAATCTTCTTTGAAATTCGCGCAGATCATCAGCAATAGCGTTGTTTAGAACCTTGAGGATTAGCGCGCCTTGGTCTGGTCCAGTTCGCCATTCCTGGTCCAACGCGAGGATGCGGATGAGGATCTCGTCCTCCGTTCCAGTGTATGAATTGCTTGCGTCTTCAGCGCTTGTCTCGAGCTGGGATGCAACAGCCTGAAGGTTCTCGATCTGAGATTCGAGTTCTGTGCCGGTCTCGAACGCCAGTCTATCTGCAAGGGTCTGTTGGTTTCGCCCGACTTGTTGTGTGATTTCGTCTCTTGTCAGAATATTCGTTACAGCCGCCACCGAGCCGACCGAGAAAATGGAGATGGCAACGAAAAATATAATAAGTTTTGTGCGTAGCTCAAATTGTGAAAAACGATAGAAAATAAATCCGAGATATATAACGCCAAGGACGACTGTAACGATAATCGAGCTGGTTGTGATTGGAACTTCATCCATTCCTGGCGCAAAAATTTCGATCAGTATGATTACAAAGGTAAATAGGAATGCTGCAACAGAAATACGCCCCGAGGTTCTTTGAGGCAGAGTATTGGTTGCCACGCCAGTTGTTATTAATAACATGCCGAAGGCTGTCTGCCAGCCAATATTTTTTATTGCCAGCGGATAGGCTAGGGACACAAGTGCAATACACCCAAGCAATATGTAAATTCCAGGAATGTGCCTGCCTCGACGCGCAAGAATATAACTAAATCCGGCACTTAATGCCACAAGCGGCATCATGTAATTATCGAGCGGGGTTTTATCCCCGTTAGGGACAAAGAATATAGTGAAAGTGGTCAGAGCCAGCATTAACAGGAACGTCGTCATGGTGACTCGCTGGGCAGCTATTTGCTGAATATGACTCGGTTTTTCCCGCTTTTTTTCCATTGTCATGGCTGACTCCAAATTCGCTTCATTTCTGAACCCGTGCCTGTTCTGGTTCCGGGCTTGTGCCCAATATGTCAGGTTGCAGTTGTACCAGGACTTCCGATCCGCCAAGTACGCGGCTTAATTCCTCTGCCGTAGTCCGCAGGATGGCATCGAATTGGGTCGTCGCGCCGATCTTGGTGGATATATCGGCAGTGATGCGTTCGATCTCAGCTTGTCTTTGCGTGGATTTAAGCAGTAAAGAGGATTCCAGTGCGAGCGAGAGACGTTCAGCGACTGCTTCAGCGATATCCAGTTCATCGTCGTCCCATACGTGTTGGCCGGGCGAATGGATGTCCATCACGCCGATTATTTCATCGCGCAAGCGGATGGGGATGGCAAGCGTGGCATTGTCTCCACTCTCAGCCACGGTCGCTTTGGTCAGAATGGCTTTATTGACCTGGGAGGAATTTAACGACCGGGTTAAAGGGAGTATCTCTCCATCGGTTACTTGATATCCAAGGGTTTCGTCGGAAGACTGTAATATCCGCCAGGCATCCATAGTGTACGCGCCTGATTCTTTTTGTGCCTGCTCAACGAGTTTCTGCATTGTCTGATAAGTTCTTGAGTTTTGAATGGCTATCGAGACCTGGTCTGCCAACGTGGATAAGATATCAATATCTTCCTCTTGAAATGCGTTCTCCTCATTGCTTTGCACATCCAATACACCAATGATTTCATCCGAGATACGCAGGGGGAGCGCGATTTCGGAACG
>DNDO01000089.1:12209-19342 GCA_003484265.1 Anaerolineae bacterium | reverse complement strand
CAACTTGTGACCGCGTTCGAGCATCCTTTTGCCACCTAAGCTGTTGGCAGCGCTCAGGACAGCATATTTGCGATTTTCGTCCAGCAAAAAAATACCTGTGTGATAAAAATCGAATTGTTCGGAGACAAGCGATGCAAGTTTTGGCAGGAGTGTTTCAAGACTCTCGTTGGTAGTAGTTGCTCGAGCAACCACTGCGATGGCTTCGAACTGTTTTGCCCTCTTTTGGATGCGCTGGTTTGCAAGTTCGAGCTCTGCTGTACGGTTATTTACGCGGTCTTCAAGCGTTTGGTTGAGTTCCAGAAGTTCTTTATTAGATTTTTTCAAGCCAGCTTCACTTTTATTTGCGCGGGTGATCGCATCTCTGATGCCGGTCGAGCTATAATAAATTAATATCGATATCGCGATCAAAACTAATGTCAGACTTACCGCATATTCAGTTGCTGTTTGGAAGCGTAGAGTTAGAAAGTCCTTGGTTTCGAGCAAGGCAAGTGTCCAAATAGCAGTAATGCTGGCAAGAATTACGAGACCGCCGATTAATTGATTAATTACAATGCTTGCGAGTAACGCCACGGCAATATATGCAAAAAGGATGACATCCTTAACCCCGGCTGCATAATAAGCTTGGTAGGTGATTCCCGCCCAACCAAGAGCCACTATGACAGAACCGCTTGCGTTGATATTTCCGGTTCGAAGAATAAAAATGGAGAAAAAACTAACAACGATCAATGCGATTACGGCGATTCTCGTTGTGCTAAACGATGCCGTTGCAAGGTCGATGATTAGGTAAATAATCAGGTTGGCGGTTGCAGCCCAGGCGAATCCATTAATAAACTTTGCACGGAAGTTATCTTCGTCGTTATCGAAAACGGGTGGAGCGAAGAACTTTCTGATCATTGGGTCTCGTCTCTCTTGAATTGAATTGCTACCTCGGTCCCAGGCAATGTGCGCGTTAATTCCTGCGCAGCCGTTTTGAGCAGGTCTTCCACTTCGGTTTGCGCACTGATCCTTGCAGAGATCTCGCCGATCGTGCGTTCCTTGGCAGCGCGTCTCTGACTCTCCGTGAGCAGTCGAGCATTTTCCAGGGCGATGGCGGCGCGCTCGATGATGGCTGTCACGATGTCCATTTCATCCTGATCCCACTGACGGTTGTCCGGCGCCTTGACATCGACGGAGCCGATTACCTCGCCGCGCAATTTAATCGGCAGGGATAGAATAGCGCCTCTTCCTGTCGGTTTCAGTTGGTCCATATTTTGGTCAGATTTTTCATCCCCATTTTTATTCCCGGCATAGAGCATCGTTGCTTTTGCGCCTGTATGACGGATACCAAGCAGGTTTTGCTTACTAGTGAATTGGATCCATGCAGATTGGGCGAATTGCCGAGCAAGCGAATCTGATTCAGCGAGCGCCCTCTGGGTTTGCTCATTCTGTCTTGCGTTTTGGATGGCAATACTCACCTGGTCTGCCAATGTCGAGAGCGTCGCGATATCTTCCTGTGAGAACGCACCTGGTTCAGTGCTTTGCACATCGAGCACACCGATGACGTTCTCGCCAACGCGCAAGGGCAGGGCGATTTCAGAACGGGTACTGGGAAGGTCTGGGTTATCAAAGAATGCAGCGTCAACTCCAGTATCCAAAGCGACACGCGGTCTGCCGGTGCTCGATACGAAACCAACCAATCCCTTTTCACCCACTTTTAAGCGATGCCCCCTTGCGAGCATCGTGTGGCCTCCTTCGCTGTTGGAGGCGCTTAGTACAGCATATTCCTTTGCGGTGTCGATCAAAAACAAACCTACATGATAAAAGCCGAATTCATGACTGATCACGGTCGCGATCTGCGTGAGCAAGATATCAAGGTTGAGGGTGGAACTGATCGTACGCGCCACCTGGGAAATGGATTGGAACTGTTTTGCGCGCCGTTCATTGCTTTGATTCGCCACTGACAATTCCGCTGTACGCTCATCAATCGTGCGTTCCAAACCTCCAAGTGTTTCGCGCAGTTGGGATGTCATCGCATTGAAGGCTTGCGCCAATGTGCCTGATTCGTCAGTTGTCGTAATTTCTGCTTTCGCTGAGAGGTTTCCATCCAAAATCTGGTTGGCTGTTTGCGTAAGGCGCACTATCGGAGCTGCAATAACCTGCCCCAAATTCATACTCGCCAGGATCGCTGCGACGAGAAGCAGGAAAAGAATTATGACCGCGTTTCTAAGGGCAACCTGAACTTGTGAATCGATCTCTGTTCGTGTCGCAATTACCGGTTGTGTCAGTTCTGCAACGGGAACGATGATTCCTAGGCTGAACTCGTTACCTATGACAGGGGTATATGCTATGAATGTGTCCACGCCATTTACTGGTGTTGAAATTAGACCGCTACCACCTACGACCATTCTGCGGGTGATCTGCTGAAATTCAAGCGGATTGTCGCCGTCAAAAATCGTTTGTTGCGGTTCTTGATTGATTTGAAGAATCTCAGGCTGTAATCCGAATAACTCATAACCCGCGGGAGGCATTGCAATTATATGACCTTCATTATCGAGAAGAAACGCATATCCAGTTGAACCTACATTGATGGCGTTGATTGCTTCTGCGATCTTATCGAGTTTAAAATCGGCGGTTATGACGCCCTTGAACTCATCCTTGAAATAGACTGGCGTGGACACAGAGGTGATCAAGCCGGCGCCTGCAGGGTCCTGCCTCGGAAAAGACCAGCGCGGAGATTTTTCGGGATTGAAGAGCGGTGTCGCAACGCGAAAAGTCGGTTGAGCCGATGCATCGAAGTCATGCGGCAGGCTGGCACCCAGGTGTATATTCGGGTAATAAGTGATGATCCCGTCGATATTTGTGTAAGAGACTGCTGTGATCTGGGGGTTGTTTTCCAGTACAAATGGCGCGCTGAAATCAAGATACGCGGTCACATTCAATTCACGGATAACGTCTTCGTCGAATTCCACCGTTGAAGGGATGAAAACACTGCTCGGCGTATTGTTTGCATTGTAATATTGACCGTTGCCATATTCGTCCATTCTCTCGGCAGCATTCCAATAAGCCCCGGTACCGAGTATGTTTTTCTGCTCCTGGAACAGTTCCAATTGATTGGCAAGGCCCGTGGTTTGTGTAATGACGGCTTCGAACAATATATTTGTTCGGCTTGCTTCACTTGAAACTGTATTAATCAATTGCTCTTCAGCCAGCAAATTGACCGTGGTTTCAACGCGGCTCGAAAGGATCGCGATTAGATTACCCGTCCGGTTGATTGCAAAGAAACTTAATATGGCAATTGAAGCACCCACTGTAATAAGAATGCCCGCAACGATCTTTGTTCTAATCCTGCCAAACAACGCCCTTTGGGTAAAATATATTACAGAACCGAGTGCGGCTAAAATCATAACTCCGGCACCGAATGCGGGCGCATTGAAATCGGAAACAGATCTAAATGCGGGGTCCCATAGCTCAATACTAAATATCATTAATACTGCAATGAATGCCAGAGTGAGCGCTTTGCGGCCGTCAGCCTTCGGGAAAATATTTATCTTGAACGCATAAGCGAAAAAAGCGGTTGAAAATGCGGTCACAATATAGGTATCTTTGAGAACCAGGGTCGCTAGAACCGGCACAAAAATCAGGCTGACGATAAAGACAAGCCATATCCCATGCATTGGATTGAAACGGCGGATCAGAATGACCCCGGTCAGGTTTGATATGAACATCAATCCTGTAGCGGGGGTTAGAAACCAGTCTGATATGTCGATCGGTCCGCCCTGGAGAATGAAAACTATGTAAATCGAAAATGCAAAAAGAGCAAAGCCTGCGAGAGATAATATACCCGCCAGCCATAAGGCGATTTGCCGCTGTCTGAAAGTCAATGAATTCCCTTGATTTTCCATCACATTCATGATCGCGACTCTTTGCTCTTAAATTGAATTAATACCTCAGATCCGCCGAGGACACGCTCCAGTTCCTCTGCCGTGGTCTGTAGAATATTTTCAATGTTGACCGCGCTTCCGATCTTAGCAGATGCTTGAGAGATCAACTGTTCCTTGGATGCGCGTCTGCGGGCAACCTGGAATAAGCGTGCGTTTTCCATTGCAAATGCTGCGCGTTCAGCAACCGCCTCCACAAGGCTGATCTCATCTTCCTGCCATTCCAGTGATTGATTTTCTGATTCAACATGCAATATGCCGATGACCTCCCCGCGCAGCTTAACGGGGACTATCAAGACTGCACGCTTTTCACTCGACCCGTTGACCGGGTTCGCCACTAGCTGACCCTTCTCCACCGCTGATACTATCTCAGGCGACAGCAGCTTGTTTTCCAATATTTCAATGCGCCCGGATTGATACCGAAAGCCGGGTTGTTCCGCGTGAGACACAGCGCGTGTCCATTCAGAGCGAGTGAACTCGTTGTAGACTTCCTGCGCCTGCGCAAGCGCGGCACGCGTTTCAGTAAGCAGGCGTGCATTTTCAAAGGCAATAGATACTTGATTCGCAAGCGCAGTTAATACCCGCAGATCTTCATCTGAAAACGCTCCAGCCTCTGTGGACTGTACATCTAAGACACCGATCGTTTCACCGCGTGAGATCAACGGAAGTGCTGCTTCAGCGCGGGTGCCCGGAAGGTCGGGGTTATCGAAGAAAACAGCGTCTACCCCAACGTCCAGAGCGATGCGCGGGTTGCCGGTTTTGGCGGCGTACCCCACAACTCCGGTTCCCAACTCCAGCCGATGACCACGCGCCAGCATCTGTTTTCCGCCCTCGCTATTCGCGGCTTGCAGTATCACATTCTTCTTCTCACCATCCACCAAGAAAATTCCGACATGATAAAAACCAAATCGCTCGCCTATGAGGTGTGTGGCGACAGGGAAAAGGTCATTCAAATCCCGCAATTGCGCAATGGTCTCCGAGAGTTCAGTGATCGTCTGCAATTGTGCTGCGCGCCGGGATATTTGCTGATTCGCTTTGTCGAGATCTGATGTGCGGTCGTTCACGTGTTGCTCGAGATTGGTTGTCAGATCTTCCAAGGCTGTATTAACATCCCGTAATTCCTTCAAGCGCGATTTTTCCACACTTGAACGGAAAGCAATTATGCCGAATAGGATCGCGGCGATTGATAGGGTGATGCCGTAAGTTCTGCCCAATATTAGGTT
The DNA here is from genome assembly GCA_003484265.1 of Anaerolineae bacterium. Classification (GTDB taxonomy): domain Bacteria; phylum Chloroflexota; class Anaerolineae; order Anaerolineales; family Villigracilaceae; genus Defluviilinea. The sequence continues at coordinate 14,202 of DNDO01000089.1, read as the reverse complement.
TGGGTCTTCTAGATATCTTGGGTCCGCATACCAACCCACACCGATTGTGGCGATGACAGTTGCAACAGCAAGGACCAGAAAACCTCTATGGGAAAGAATGGCGCTGGCAAGAATAAGAGATATGGGCACAATACTTGAAATGGATGAATCTATGCTGTTTGCAGTACCCATAAATATGGGTAAATAAGCGAGGGATGTAAATCCAAACGAGAAGAAGTAAGCTCCCAGGCTAAAATATTTTGTTCGGCTGAAAATGTAAGCGAGTAGCGTAACAGACAACAGTACATAAAATGTTGCAAGTGTTGTTGGGGTTGAGATTATCCCCCAGATAAAGAATATTGTAATGATGAGCGACAATGCAGAGAGCAATTGTGCACGCCGCTGTTCTCCTACATCGGTTATGGAAGGATGCGCCCCAGTAAGAAATCGCCAAATACGGGTCGGGAGATTAAACTCTCGTGATTTATTGTTCAGTGTCATGCTTACTCTACCTTCTTCCCATTCTTCGGATTGCCGTTCTCCTTTAATGCCTCTGGTGGGGAGGAAGGGTTGACAAGTTGAAAAGTTATTCTTGACCCTTTCAATTTATTACCCAATTCTTCAACTGTATCGCGCAGAATTGAGTCCATTTGGAAGGAGGTTCCGAGCTTTGCTGCCATCTCAGACAGAAAGGTTTCGCGTGAGGCGCGTTTTTGAGCATCCTCCAGCAGGCGAGCGCCATCCAGGGCGATTGCGACGCGTTCTGCTGTTGATTCGATGATCGCCAGTTCATCCTCTGTCCACTTTCTGGATTGCTCTGAGGCTTTTAACTTAATGCGGCCGATGGTCTTTCCGCGTATTCGTACGGGGATGATTAGTGAATTTTTATCGTCAACAGGCTTCGATGATTCTTTCACAGGCTCCGGCTTGATCCCGTCGTAACTGTAGCCTCTTGCCCGGACCGTTTCCACGAGCCCTGCCCATGCCTGTCCGGTCATTTGGCGGGATGCGATTTCCAGTTCATGCAGCGCCCGTTGAGTTTGTTCGCGTGATCTGGTATTCTGAATCGCAACCGCTACCTGGTCGGCAAGGATTGAGAATATCTCTACGTCATCCATGGAAAAGGCATTCTGTTCGATTGAGTGTATGTCTAGTACACCGATGGTCTCATAGCCAAGCTTTAGCGGCAGGGCGATTTCAGATTGTGTCTCGGGCAAGTCCGTGTTATTCAGTGACACGGTATCTTCACCCGTGCTCGACACAATGTGGGCTGATCCGCGGGAGGCAACGAAGCCTACAATATTTTGCGTTCCGATTTTCAATCTATGACCGTGCGCCAGGGCATCCTGTTGGCTCTCTGTGTTTGAGTTTGAGGCGCGTAGCACGGCAAATTGTTTTTCGCCATCCAATAGGTAAATGCCTATATGATGGTATCCAAATCTCTGGCGGGTGATACGAACAATGGATGAAAGAAGAACGTTCGTATCCTGAATGGATGTGATCGTCTTTGAGAGTTCTGCGATGGCGCTGATGCGTTCTGTTCTCAACGTAAGTAGCTGGTTTGTAACCACCAACTCCTTTTGGTTCTTTTCCAAGCTGATCTGTGATTCATGTAGTTCGCGGTTAATAACCTCCAGTTGGTCTTTACCGTCTTTTGCCCTTTTTAATGCGTTGTCCATACCGCTGATAAGGAGGAACATGATTACTGCATATATGAAAAAGATTGCTCCCATATCTTGAATTACAATGGCTGGCGACACATCATAATAGGCTGTAGGGGAAAGGTTATTCGATTCGGCAAATGCCAAGCCGACTCCCGCCAAAATGGTCATAAAGGTAAGAACGGATGCAGCCCGCCATCCAAGCAGAAGCCCGGCGGCAAGGATGATGATAAAGTTAGAAATGTAAGCGGAATCCCTAACTCCAAACCCGATGAACGCAAACGCATTTGCCATAATCCATAGCAGTGAAACCAGCAGGGCATTTGCCTGACTTACTAGCCCGGTTCGTATCA
>DNDO01000089.1:0-12010 GCA_003484265.1 Anaerolineae bacterium | reverse complement strand
TGCCTGACTTACAAGCCCGGTTCGTATCATCCTCAAGATAATGTAAAGGATGGCGAGCAATGTGATGAGGGAGTAATCGAGGATATTTAACTTCTCGAAACCAGACGCAGCCCTGCCGACTGTTTCATAAAGAATGATGATTGCTATGAAGACCAGTGTTATCCAATATCCGTAGCGTGCGGCACGGTCTTTTTCCTCTTTGTCAGGAAATTCTGGTGGGGTCAAGAGTTTTCCAAAAAAAGCGTTCATAATTAATTCTGTCGTGCCTCGGTTTTGGGATCAAGTTCGAACGTTACTTCTGCAGTGCCGCTAATTTTGCGTCCCAATTCTTCAACTGCTATCTGCATAATGACGTCTATGTCGCTGACTGCGCCGATCTTTGTCGAAATATCGCCTATCGTCCGTTCGCGTGAAGCTCGCCGCTGCGACGATTCAACAAGGCGGGAGTTCTCAAGCGCGAGCGCGGTCCGTTCAGCCGCGGCTTCGAGAAGGGCAACCTCATCCGTTGTCCATTTTCGAGCGCCGCTTTTGGATTTTACTTCGAACATGCCGATAATCTGCCCACGGAATCGGATCGGTATGGATAATTCGTGGCTATCTTTTTCGAGCGAGAGAACTCCAGTTTTCGGGAGTTCCTTTATCATCTGGTGATTATCTCTTCCGTCGAGTGGCAGGATTCGGGTCCCATCGAATCTGTAGCCGTTGGTTTTTGCCTGTCTTGCAAACTCACTCCACTCCTGCCGGACGTACTGAGCAAAGGATTCTTCGGTTTTTTTCAGTGCTTCGCGCGTTTCACTGAATAATCGGGCATTTTCGATGGCGATTGCGATCTGATCGGCAAGCGTGGAGAGAAGAGCGATGTCGGCTACTGTAAATGCGTTTGGCACCGTGCTTTGCACATCCAAGGCGCCGATTACACGATCGCCAATATGTAGAGGAAGCGCCAATTCGGAGCGTGTTTCGGGTAGGTCTGGATTATCGAAGAAGACTGAATCGGCTCCCACGTCGAGGGCGATGCGGGGTTCTCCGCGCGATATAGTGAACCCGACGATACTATTTTCGTCCATGTTGAGCTTGTACTCGCGGTTCAGCATTTTTCTTCCGCCATCGCTATTTGCCGCTTTTAATCCAATGAACTCATCACCCTCTTCTACTATAAAAATTCCAACATGATAATAAGCAAATCTTTGGCTGACAAGTCGTGTTATGGCGGGGAGGAGGTCGTCAAGATTTTGTAGTGAAGCAGTGGCTCGAGCAACGCTCAAAATCGCTTCCAATTGGTTGGCTCGTTTATCCAATTCAGCAGTTCGCTCGGTAACCTTACTCTCAAGCAAACCTCCTAGTTGATCAAGCTCAATATTTTGTTCCTGAAGTTCCTTCTCGTTACTTTGAATTATTTCGAGATATTTCTGAAAGTTATCGGATGCAAACGCCATTACTATTGTTATGGACACCAGCGTAAATAAGAATACAAGAATATTCGTGCGGGTCGATTGGATAAGTGATGATTCGGGAACAATGCCGGCCAAATCCAATACATAAAGGGCTAAAACCAACACAAGGAGAATTGACCCGTACACCACGGAACCCCTCCTTGGAAAAAGCAGGTTCGCCAGCGCCAAGAGAAAGAGGAATGTGAACACGGTGGATTGGGTGAATCCACCGGTGAAAAAAAGGACGGAAAACAGGACGAGTGTATTTAATGCAAGGATGATGATCTTTGCAAGGAAACGTTGATCGCGCTTTACAAGTTGGATCGTTACAAGCCAAATGGTGATACCCGCACCGCTGATTGCAAGAACAAATTCCCGAGCCGGGCTCTCAAGCAGAAGGATCATTGGGGTTGATAGTATATAAAGCCCAATTAATGCCACGCCCACGCGGTGCGTAGTTAGGGAATCCTGGTTTTTTTCAGGATCATCATCATAAATGGGAGCTTGAAAGAATCTTTGTAGCGAGCTTAGCATGCTTAAGTCCTCTCGTCATTCATTATTCATTGCTCTTGATGATCTGGATACTTACTTCAGAATCTCCCAGCGACTTGCCGATCTCCTCAACCGCTGTGCGGAGAATCGCGTCAAATTCAGGGGCAGAACTAATGGCTGTAGTAACATGTGAGATTGCCTGTTCACGGTCTGCACGTTGACGTGCCTCTTCAAATAGTCGTGCGCTTTCGAGTGAGCCTGCCAGCCGATCTACAGCCTGTTCAATCGTACTGATCGTTAATTGCCTGTAGCCTTCCTTTAATTTCACTGTTACAGAACCAATCGACTGCCCTCTTAATTTAATGGGGATGGCTATGATGCGATGTTTCGATCCGTTGGATTCGCTGACCATGATCCCAGCCTGCATTGCTTTATTACCCAGTGCCGGCGGTTCGCTGATGGATTGGATACGGACATTGTCGAAATGATATCCAAAGTTTTTGATCAATCCGCTTTCCGCAATGGACTTCCAGCTTTCCTGCGTGGTGCGGCCATAGGCAAGCTCGATGTCTTTCAAATTTTGTTCCACCTGCTGTAACAAGCGGGCACGTTCCATAGCGGCTGCTAACTGATCTGCAAGTAATTGAAGTACCTCGACATCATCATCACTAAATGCCCGAGGTTGATCGCTTTGAATGTCCAATACACCGATAATATCTTTTTTAACTTTGAGAGGCAAAGCCATTTCAGAACGTGTATTTGGCAGAAGATGACTATTGGAATTGGCTGCATCCAGACCCGTATCCAAGACAACACGAGATTCCCCGGTTGCCGCTACGTGCCCGACTATACCTGTTTGCCCCACCCGTACCTTATGTCCTTCAGATATCATTTGTCTGCCGGATTCGGTAGGAGACGCAGTTAATACAGCAAATTCTTTGCCTTCATCAATCAGGTAAAAACCGGTGTAATAAAAACCAAATCGATTTTGAATGAGCTGGCCTGCGCGCTGGAGAAGTTCGGTCAGGTTCTTTGATGATGCGGCATCTTTCGCGATCTCTCCTACAACGCGTAAACGCACCGACTGTCTTTCCAAATCCTTTGTTCGCTCTATAACACGTTGCTCAAGCGAGGCTTTCGCGGCAGAGATTTCAACTTCCTTTTGGATGAGTTGGATCTCTCTTTGATGAGAATGGTCCTGCCGGCGCCCTGCCAGCATCGCAATGTAGCCTATGATCAACGGGGCAGTATCTATGATCCAAAGCAATGAGTCGGTTGATTGAACGCGACCTGCGCTTATAAGGGTGTACGGAAGTCCCTGGTCCGCGATACGGATCAGTGTTGCCGAAATGGGGAATAACAAACCGAACAACGCACCTATTAAAGCATACCGCCGTGTTTCGTTCTTGAAGGTTTGTGCAGGTTGATTCATAAAATTTATCCAGATACCCGTCGTGAGCGTTTTTTATTAGGCGACTGTTCAGGAATCTGACCGATGTAAACGGAAACTTCCGCCACGTCTGCCACCTGGCCAAGCTCGCGAGCGGCAGTTTGAAGCAGGCTGTCCACTTCGGTTGCTTGGCTGAATCGTGTGGCAAGTTCGCCGACCGTTTGCTCCTGGCGGGCGCGTTCAGTGGCTTCTTCCACTAATCGCACATTATCCACTGCTAACCCGGTTTGGTACGCTACTTCATTAACCATGGCGAGGTCGATTGCGCTCCATGGCGAATTGTTTTTGCGCGCCAATGAAATGGATCCGATCTTTTGACCGCGCAGGGCGATGGGTATCTTTATTGATTGATTGAATTCATCAGACGGCTTGCCAGCCCGCATTCCAAGCGGAGTGTACGTGAATGTAAAGTTACCTTCCTTTGATTTTTGGCTCCACGCTTCACGAGTGCGGAGAATTGTCAACGCCTCGATCTGCTTCAACGCCGTTTGAGCTTCATCCAATAGTCGTATATTTTCAATGGCAACTGCGATCTGGTCTGCGAGTGTTTGCAGGACGTCAATGTCGTCAACATTAAATGCCTGGGGTTGATCGGATTGTATATCGAGAATGCCAAGCACCTTGTTTCGTATCACCAAGGGCAGTGCGATCTCCGAACGTGTGGCGGGTAGTTCTAGATTGTTGAAGAAAACAGCATCAGCTCCAACGTCCAGTGCGATGCGCGGTTTCTTAGCCGATGCAGCATATCCCACAATACCCTGAGATCCGACTTTGAGTGAATGTCCTTTTTCGAGCATCCGTCTGCCTCCCTCAGATGATGCCTCCTGAAGTATGACTTCATCGTCCGATTCGTTCATCAAGAAAATGCCGGCATGATAATAACCGAATTGATCTGTAATAAGATCAACCGAAACCTTGAGGATCGATTCAAGGTCTTGCAATTCTGCGGTTTGGCGGGCGATATAGGACGCAGCCCGAAATTGCTCAGTCTTTTTTGTCAACTGCGCCGTTCGATCATCGACGAGGGTCTCAAGGCTAGTCCTTCCTCTTTGCAGGTTATTAAATGCTGCCAGTGAAATTTCCTGCGATTGGGAAAACTCGTCTTGAAAATATTTAAGCGCCGCAATGAATATGGCAGAAAGCAATAAGAGCACTACTCCCATTTCGATCCAGGCGGCGGGTGATCCGGGGGCGGAGTTTTCAAGACTGCTGACTTTGATCTGGCCGTTTAAGACCAGCCAGCCCCCAATTGCAAACGTGACCATACTTAAACCGGTAGCAATGATGCCAAAGCGATAATTGAACACCAGCAATGACATGCACACAAATGCCAGAAAGAATAAGCGGGCATCACCCCAAAGACCATTCTCAAAGATGCCGCTTACACCGAGTCCGTAAAGGAGAAAAACGATCATGCCTGCGCGGACGTTGTATGAGAATTTGATTACTGTCGTCAAAATCAGCAGGAAATAGGCAGTCAAAAAAATGGTTATGAATACTGCATTAGGCGCTGTTATTAGGTTGGGTATCAATGCGATTAAGCCGAATACCAATCCGCCGATCTGTATCGATCTCAGGAATCGCTCACGCCAGAGTTCATATTGAAACTCACGTATGCCGTTCGCTTCGGTATCATTGAAGGAAGGATTTGGCCGGTTCATTTGTCTTCATCCATGTTCAATTCAATTGTGGCGACGGATGTGTCAAGACGCCTGCCCAATTCCTTGACAACCGTTTGTAATATTACATCTATCGAGGTGGATGCCCAGATTTTGGAATTGATCTCCGCCAGTGTACGTTCACGAAGTGCAACCTGTCGGCTTTCAGATACGAGGCGGGCGTTCTCCAAAGCGATCGCAGCTTGTGCCGTGACAGCATCAACCAGACTTTGTTGCTCAGGTGACCATTCGTCACTTCGCTCAAGTGTGATTTGACCTAGTATCTGGTCGCGAAGGCTGATGGAACTTTCCATCACTTGACTTGCGGCGTCGCTTGGTTCCCCAACTCCATACTCCAGGTCGTCATTGTAAGTTCTTATGCTTGTCCAACCTTCCATCAGATATTGTTTTTGGATGGCATGAAGTTCGTTGATGCTTTGCCGCGCCTCTTGGAACAGGCGCGCGTTTTCAAGCGCGATGGCGACCTGGCTCGCCATGTTTTGCATGGTTTCGATATCATCAGGCTGAAAGTCTGAGGTTTTTGTAGATTGAACATTCAACACGCCTAGAATACGATCCCCAGTGATCAACGGAAGAGCGACTTCGGAACGGGTATAGGGCAGGATGGGGTTATCGAATCTCTGCTTTTCAATTAGGGTATTTTCAGCAAGTCGTGGCATTCTCTCGCGGATACATCTTGCCACCATGCTTTTTCCAGCGACTTCCAGTCGGTGATGATTTTGTTTTAGAATATTTCCAGCCTGCCCAGTTGCCTCCTTGAGTTCAGCCCACTTTTCGCTTGAATCAAGGATATAGATTGCTGCGTAGTAATAATTGAATTGTTCAGTAATCAGGCTAGCAACCCTTGCGAGAAGTTCATCGGGGTCAAGGATGGATGATGCAACCCTTCCCACTTCATTCGTAGCTTTTAGTTGTTTGGTCCTTTGAGCAACCTGTTCTTCCAATGTGGATTGCAGTTCATCGAGTCGTGAGACCATGCGGTTGAAGTGGATTGCAACTGTTGCAAGTTCATCAGTCCCTGTCACGGGGACGCGCTGATTACGGTCGCCCTTCTCAACTTTTTGGAAAGTCTCAATTAAATCTTGGATCGGGTTTGATACCGAGCGGGTTGACAGATAAGAGAACCCAAGTCCGAGAGCGAGCGCCAGCCCGCTTAGGAGGATAGTTTGAAATTGTAAATCACCGAATATTTGAAAAGAACTGACTTCCGAATAAAGAATACGAACTGTTTGTTGGTAACCGATTGGGGCAATAATTGCAACGCCGATAACAATCAGCCCGAGGATGAGCGTCTGGAATTTGGTGCCGAGCAGCGCGCCGGTTCGCCCGCTGATCTGTGCGTCAAAGTCGTCAGGAAGCAGGAGCAATCTGTCTGGCAGTGTGAATCGTTCGATCATCAAAATTGTCAGGATAATTGAACCCAGTGCGGATGCAATTCCCACGAGCAGGATGTAAAAGGGAAGTGGTGAGTTGATGGATGTGGGCTGGAACACGGATGATACAACGTCCCTGCGCCCCAGCGTAATGATGAATAGGGGCATGATCGTGACGATGAGGTTGACAACAAATGCACTTATGCCGTATCGGGTGGTGAGATTGGTGATCTCTCTCCAGGCGTTGAGCGCTATCCTGTCATTTGGTTTTTTTGTCGATTTGCCGGCCTCATCTAGTAGGAATCTTGCGTTTGGCAGGGTCAACCAGCTAATTCCCAGCAAGATGACATGGCTGACAACAATAAGAATCGGGACCAATATTGAGAATGTTCGTGTGAGGTCCTCTCCCAAATCCGCGATCAGAATAATCGAAACAAAACCTGGAATTGCACCCATCAACCCTATAACCTGACTGATCGCAATCATGATGATGATGCGCGATCCGCCGGCCCGTTTTAGCAGGAATTCATTAAATCGTTTCATCGACCGCCCTATTCTGTGGCTCTTTATCTAAAGGCGCGCCAACTTTAATTCGAACCCTGCTGGCGCCGGTAGCGCGCGTTAATTCGCTAACAGTTGTTGTGAGGATGGTCTGCAGGTCGGTCGTACGGCGAATCTTATCGGTGATTTCAAAGAGCACCCGTTCGCGGTCCGCCTGGGCGCGTATTTGTTCCAGCAATCTTGCGTTGGCGATGATTGCGGCGAGGCTACCGCCCAATGTTCCTAACAGCTCCTCGTCTGTTTCGGTATAAGCGTTGAGTTGTTCACTCTCCACATTCAGAACCCCAAGTAGCTCGCTTCGATAGATCATGGGGATGGCGAGTTCGGACTTGGTGTTGACGCTCCCTTCGATGTATCGGGTATCTTCCGTTACATTGTTGATGCGCAGGGATCTGCGATGCGCCGCTGCCCAGCCGGTTATACCGTTCCCGATTGGTACTTTCAATTCGTAAATATCGGGTGCATATCCGACAGCGGCTTTGACTTCCATAACCTTCTTTTCCCGGTCTGCCAGCAATATGGAGACACGGTCGCCGCCAAGGGTAACTTGCAATCCGCCAACCGCTGATTGAAGCGCTTCATCCATCGTGGTCCCTGATGCGGCGGTGGTTGTTATGTGATGTAATAAGCGGTGTTGCGCCAGGTGTTCCTGTGTTTCTGCAAATAATTCTGTATTAATTACGGCAATTGCCAACTGGTCCGCAAGAATTTGGAGGGTGCGCAATTTATTTTCTGTAAATGCGTAGGGTGACGTGCTTTGTACATCGAGCACGCCTACGATGCGGTCGCCGATTCGTAATGGCAGGGCAGCCTCTCCCTTGGTATCCGGCAGTAAAGGATTCGGATAATAGGTGGCGTCACGCGTTGTGTCGTTGACGATCAATTGCTCGCCGTTGCCTGCTACAAATCCAACAATTGATTTCGACCCGACGCCGAGCTTGTGCCCGGCGCGTTTCATTTGTATACCTGCCTCACCCGTCGCTTCACGGATAACAACATATTCACCAGCCGCATCTTTGAGGAAAATACTCGCATGATAAAAGTCGAAGCGTGTTCGGATCAAGTCCACGGCTTTGTGCAGTAGGTCAGCAAGGTCGAGTGAACTGCTGATGTCGCGGGCAATTTCAGCAGCAGTTTCAAACTGCAAAGCGGTTTGCCGGCTTTCCTCCAAAACGCGGATGTTGTAAAATGCCCCGGAAACCTGTCCAGCGACTGATGTCATAAAACGCAGATCGTTTTCATCGAAACTATGGTCGTTCTCGAGGTCTTGTACGATTAAGGCGCCAATCGGCTCACCCTGTGCGAGCAATGGTACGCCCATCCAGGATTGAGCTGGCTTGCCGGCGATCTTTGCGCCCATGGCTATAGCGCGGTTCATAGTATCTTCCACCAACATCAACGGTTCACGAGTACGGATCAAAATGGAAGTGAGCCCTTCACCCATTGGGAATGTTTCAATCGTTGAGAATTTTCCGTCCTCGAATAAATAAGGGATGCTGATTGAATTTGTTTTCTGCTCGTACAACGCAATGACAAAACCATGATCGCCGATTACGTTGCGAACATGGTCATGAATGGTGGTATAGAAATCCTGGAGATTTCGGATAGTGGTCGAGCTGGATGCGAGTGAATTCAAAGCGTTCAGTTCGGATACACGCCGGTCGTTGACCGGTTTCGCCGTTGAAGTCTTGGGGACAATTGAATTGACAGTCAGGCGGATGGTTCGATTAAATGCATCCACAACCTCATTGTCCAGCGTTTGCCCCTCTCGCGCGCCAATCAGAATAACGCCTCGCAGTTGTCCGTCCTGAAGAATGGGAACATATGCGGCAGTTATGCACTCCAATTGTTTGGGAAATTCAAGCAGGGAATACGGAACTGTTTTTTCATCTTGTAAATTTACAAGTATCGGACCGTTCTTCAGCTGCGCTTCCAGGTCTTTGCGTGATAATTCCGCTCCCTGGGGAATGGTCGCCTGCGAACCCCTGTTACGCGGGTCTGAATATTGTGTGAGTTGCAGGCGGTCACCAATAACTGTAAAGAATATTGTTATAAAAAAAGCAGTTCCGTTGGATTCAATTGCGGTCATGAGCTGGCTATTTAAAATTAATTGAATTCCCAAACCGACTCGCCGGCGAGGATTCGGCGGATCTGGTCGGGGAATCGATCTGGATCGAGCGGCTTGCCAAGAAAACCATCGAAGCCCGAATCCTTCGCCTTTGTCATTTGATCCTGGCTTGCTTCTGCTGTCACTGCGATGATGGGGATGCTCTTGAGTCGTTCCGACGCCCTGATCTTTTTCAATGCTCCATAGCCGTCTTCATACGGTAGCCGGATGTCCATCAGGATCAGATCAAGACGCTGGAGGGTATCCGCATATTCGACCACCTCATAACCGGATGTCTTCCATTCACAGTGGATTCCCAAATATCCAAGCATGCGCGCGATCAAAACGAAATTTGCAACATTATCCTCCACGACCAGAACTGTTGCGTCCTTTGGGATATTTGGTTTCTTAATCGGTTGGGTGTCGAGTACGTTATCAGGCATTTGCGCTCCTAGCAAGGAATCTTTCAACCTCTCTCAGCAGTTCATCGAAATCGATCGGTTTTTGAATATAGCCGTCGCACCCCGCTTCAAGAGTTCTTTCTTTATCGCCGCGCATTACATTTGCAGTTAATGCCAAAATCGGGATGCGCTCGAACCCCGGCGTGGTCTTTATCTTAGCAGTCAGGGTATATCCGTCCATATCCGGCATGTTGATGTCCATCAATATTAGCTCCGGTCGGGCGGTTTTTAACGTTTCGAGCGCTTCGGACGCGTTCGAGGCCTCTATTAATTTGTAATTCTCTGAGAGCAAGATCCGGCGGACAAGCATGCGGTTATCCGGGTTGTCTTCTACATAGAGAATTGTACCCTTTTCTTCGGTCGGTAACATATTGAGAACCTCCGATACAATTCTAATGCACCCCATGCGAGGGCACATAACAGACACCTTACAAATAAAAAAAGAAAGCCGGAGGAGAGACTCTCCACCGGCATCTAAAGCGGGTGGCGGGAATCGAACCCGCGTATCGTGCTTGGGAAGCACGTGTTCTACCACTGAACTACACCCGCAAAGCGATTGAGATTATAGCGACCCGATTAATGGATGTCAAGTAATCGTCTGCATTCGGATGATAACCGGCATTGTTCTTACCTTGTTACTGCTCCCGTTTAAGGAGTTTTCCAGCCAGATCGAACAATGCGTCGCCGGCTTCCCCCTGCGGTTGTGCCTCGCGCAGATTCAACAACGCCAGGTCGGTCATTTGTTTCGATGCCTCATGCGCTGACTGATAGCCGCCTTCTTTCGCAAGAAGGCTTGCGATCTCTTCAACTTCTTCCTGTATTATGGAACCTCTCCTCCAGCGTTCTGCAAACTTTCCATTCGCAGATAAACCGGCGAGAACGGGCATGGAATTTTTCCCCTCCACCAGATCGCTCGCCGCGGATTTTCCTGTTACAGCTTCGTCTCCCCATATACCGAGGATGTCGTCCTGCACCTGGAATGCAAATCCGAGATATTGCCCGAATGAGCGATAGGTATCCTGACTGGCTTCATCTGCGCCTCCAAGCAAGGCGCCCAGGTGGCAGCAGGCAGAAAGTAATGCGGCAGTCTTGCCGGCGATCATGGGCCAGTAATCTTCCACTTTTAGATCGTGCCTTCCCTCATAAGACATATCGAGAAACTGTCCGCGTGTCAACTCAAGACATGTGTTATGTAAGATCTCTGCGGCTTTGACGACAGTTTCTGCTTGGTGGTTTTCTTTCAAGTCAATTATTGCCTGGTTCGATAAAACGAACAACGCATCACCGACATTGATCGCCATTGGGGCGCCCCATTTCGTCCATACCGTATCGCGTCCGCGTCGTTTGGGGGAGTTGTCTTGAATATCGTCATGGACAAGTGAAAAGTTATGCACCAGTTCAACCGCGGCGGCGGCAGGCAATGCTTTCTTCCAATCGCCTCCAGATGCGGAGGCGCACAGCAACACCATCAGTGGACGTATCCTTTTGCCTGTGGCTTCAGGTCCTGCGCCATCACCTGTCCAGCCCATATGGTAGGTGATCATTTCGTGAAAGGGTTTTGTATGAGGTTGATCGAGACGGGAGACTTGTTTTTGCAGTTCCAGTTCAAGGGATGAAAGAAGAAGGGTGATTTCCATTTATAGCAATCCTAGTTGAATTAAGTCTTGTTTCAATTGTTCCGGAGATGAAAAGTGTATTGTATTAAAATCCATTGTATTAGCTTGATTAATATTTGGCAACGAATCGTCTATAAATAGACATTCTTCTGCAGGCTTTCCGATCTTCTCGAGCATGAGGTGATATATCTGAGGCTCGGGTTTAACATACCCGACCTCGCCCGAAATGACCATGCCGTCGAACAAATCGAAGAAATCATATTTCTCCCGTGCGTAGGGAAATGTTTCTGCCGACCAATTGCTCAACCCATAAAGCGGATACCCCTTCGCTTTGAGGTGCTTCATGATATCAACAGTATCGGTGTAAGCAACGCCAATCGAATCTTTCCAGTGGTCGTGATATGCCTGGATGAGGTGGGCATGATGAGGAAATTGTGCTGAGAGATCAGCGACTCCCTCTTTGAATGAGCGGCCTTTATCTTGAAGTGCGTTCCAGCCCATGAAATCCACCTCTTTAAAGAAGCGCTCCATCCCTTTGGGATCGTTGTGAAAATATCGGTTGTAGACATATCTGGGATTCCATTCGATGAGGACGTTGCCGTAGTCGAAGATGATGGCGGTGATGTTAGGCATAAATTATCTGGTTACTTCTCTTTTCTTCAAGTCTTCTAATGATAATGCGCTTACATTGAACATTGTCACTTCAATTTGTCGCTTCGTCAACTTCATCATCTCAACAGCCTTCTCTGTCGAAACCGCTGCGGCTTTGAGGAATTGACCTGCCATGCCGCCGAGGGTTGCACCGAGGGCAATGCACTTAGAAAGCCGCCCCCGATAT
>DNDO01000185.1:1235-20085 GCA_003484265.1 Anaerolineae bacterium | reverse complement strand
ATATAGCATCCCGCGTGACGGCTTCAAAGCGGAGCCGAAACCAATGGGCACCGAGTGGAACAGCAGACCGCCTCCGTTGCCTGTCTGGTGGAAGGCGGTAACGGGAAAAGATGAATGGGTGCATATTCTTGGCACAGCCCAGGGACAATATGATATCTATTACGGTGTCATTTGGGGAACCCGTACTGCTTTCAAAACAGGCCTGACCGTTGTGTTCGCCACGGTTCTGCTCGGTGTGGTGGTCGGCTCCCTTTCCGCATATTACGGCGGCTGGGTGGATAATGTCCTCATGCGAATCGTGGATGTGTTGCTCGTTTTGCCAGGCTTGATGGCAACCCTGATCCTTGCGGCGGTGCTGACGCCTGTCCTTGGCAGGAGTATTCTGCCAGCCATGATCGCGTTGATCGCGTTTGGCTGGCTCGGTTACTCCCGCATTATTCGCGGCGACATCCTATCCGTAAAGGAACGCGACTTCATCCTTGCCGCAAAAGTGATCGGCGTGCAGGATAGCCGCATCCTCTTCCGCCACATCATCCCGAACGCCATTTTCCCAACCTTGGTGTTGGCATCCCTTGGAATTGGTGATGTAGTGCTCTCTTTTGCCGCGCTCTCGTTCCTCGGTATCGGCACGGACCTCGGATATGCCGACTGGGGGCAGGTGCTCTCCTTTGCCCGCAACTGGATCACCAGCCTCAATACCTACTGGTACATCATCGTATGGCCGGGCGTAACCCTGGTGCTGTATGTAATGGGTTTCAATCTGGTCGGAGACGCGCTCCGCGACGTGCTCGATCCGCGCCTGCGCGGCAAGGTCTAATTAACTTTGTGCAACCAAGACCGCTGATCAAGTTAATCATCGTACCCTTTGGAATAGCCCTGCTTCTTGCAGGGCTATTCTTCGATGGGGGACAAGCCGGCTCGCCTGCACTGCAAACAACCCCCGAACCCACACCAGACCGCCTCGCCGAACCGACTCTCCCCGCATCACCGTCCCAGGCGGACGAGGGCGCCCAGGTCTATTGGCTCTCATGCCTGCCCTGTCATGGCGATAAGGGACAGGGGCTGACCGATGAATTCCGCTCGATTTATCCCCCGGAAGAGCAGTATTGTTGGGAACGCGGTTGTCATGGTGATGTGCCCTACGAAGGCGGCTTTAAGGTTCCCAAATTTATTCCGGGTGTGATCGGTCCTGCAACCATCGGTAAATTTTCTGATGCGGCGCAACTCAATTCTTATATCCGCGCGACAATGCCTTTTTGGAAACCGGGTAGTCTGACGGAGGATGAAGCATGGAAGGTGACTGCCTTTATCATGCGAGAGAATGAATTATGGAACGGTTTGGGTGAGTTGAATTCGTCGAATGCGGGCGAAGTCAGGATTCCGCGCGGGACGCCGACTCCGCTTGTAACGCCGGGGCAGGTCCAAGCGGAGGAAGGAAGCGGGGGAAGTCCGCGCCTGTTGCTCATCATTGTTTTGCTGTCGGCCATCGTTCTGTTCTTCGCCCTCAAAAAAATCCAAAACAAGGCTACAATTTAGGGGAGGTCATATGAAAAAACGGATCTATTCTATTTTTATAGTAATGGTCGTGACTCTATCAGCATGCGCGCCGCAGGTAACAGGGACACCTGTAATTCCTGTTGCTTCGACGGAAACGCCTGCGCTTCTCTCCACGCCGACGCCTGCCCCGCGTTCGTTGAACATTTGCCTCGGCGACGAGCCAACCACGCTTTATGCGTACGGAGGATTAAACTCCGCCGCGCGCAGTGTACTCTCTGCCATTTACGACGGACCGATGGACGTGGCAGAGTATGGATATGAAGCAGTCATCCTTGAAAAGATTCCGAACATGAAAGACGGCGATGCGCAGATTAACCCGGTTACCGTAGCGAGCGGAGACACTGTGGTTGATTCGAGCGGCGACGTTGTATCGTTGAACGAAGGCGTTCGAGTCCGCCCCAGTGGATGCCGCAACGACGATTGCGTCGTCATTTACGATGGTTCGAGTGAAATACAAATTGATCAAATGGTCGTCACCTTCACAATGCTCGAAGGATTAATGTGGTCTGACGGCGAGGTTCTCACTGCAAGCGACTCGGTCTATTCATTCAACCTGGCATCGGACACCACCACACCAGTCAGCAAGTACCTGATTGACCGCACGGAAATCTACGAAGCCGCAGACGATGTGACAATTCAGTGGTGGGGGGTGCCTGGCTTCATTGACGCAGATTACTTTACCAATATCTGGCTGCCCCTTCCCGAGCACGCATGGGGACAATTCTCCCCCGCCGACTTGTTGGTTGTGGATGTTTCCACACGCGCGCCGCTGGGCTGGGGGGCATACATCCTTGAGTCTTGGAAGCCCGGCGAAAGCATCCACCTGGTCAAAAACCTGAACTACTTCCGTGCCGACAGCGGACTCCCCAAATTCGATGAGCTGACCTTCCTCATCATGCCCGATACGAACACCGCCCTGACCGCCCTCGTGGATGGCACGTGCGATATTCTCGACCCTTCCATCCAACTGGATGGGCAGGTTGGTCTGCTCCAACAAATGCAAACGGACGGGCAGGCGCAATTATTTACCGCGCAGACTGATTCGATGGAATGGCTTGGGTTCGGTATCCGCCACGTATCGTATGATGACGGCTACAACTCGACCGGCCTCAACCCCGACCGCCCGGACTTCTTCAGCGACGTGCGTACGCGCCAGGCAATTGCCGTATGTCTCGACCGCCAAAAGGTAGTGGATACCGTTCTCTTTGGGCTTTCACGCGTGCCAGACAGTTACCTGCCGTTCGATAACCCGTTGCACAACGGCAACATTCAGAGTTATGAGTACGATCCTGCTTCGGGACGTGAGATACTCGAACAGGTCGGCTGGCTCGATCATGATAAGGACCCATCCACGCCGCGTCGATCATCGGGCGTAACGAATATCCGAAACGGAATACCTCTTATATTGGATTATATGACAACCTCCGCCACACAGCGCAGACAGGTGGTTGAGATCTTTACACAATCGCTTGCAGAATGCGGCATCGGATTGAACCCTCACTACTACCCTGCATCCGATTTTTACGCGCAGGGACCAGAGGGTCCTTTGTTTGGGCGTGCCTTCGATCTCGCGCAATACGCCATCGGCGTCAACACCATCGAACCACAATGCAGTTGGTTCACCACATCCCAAACGCCGCAGGAATCAAACAACTGGGTCGGTACCAACGTCAGTGGATTTTCAAATTCCGAATTTGATGCCGCATGTGAACAAGCGCTACAAGTATTGCCGAACGAAGCTGGGTACACATCTCATCAACAGGCGCAGGCAACCTTTGCGTCAACACTTCCATCCATTCCGCTTTACATGCGTCTAAAAATCGCCGCCACTCGGGATGACTTCTGCGGTTTCACACTCGACCCATCTTCACCCTATCCGCTTGCGGATTTGGAATCATTCGACTATGGTAACGTCTGCAAATAATATGACGCGCGATTCATTTCGCCCCGACGTCTGATTCGGCCAGACCGAATTATCACACTGAAGTTTTAACACGGTGTTACAAGCGGAATTCTTTGCTATAATGCCATCACTAATTAAACTGGGAGCATCGCCTAATGGATAACAACAGACCTCTTTTGGAGGTAAAGGGACTCAAAACATATTTCTACACCGAAGACGGGATCGTCCGTGCAGTGGACGGCGTGGATTTCGAAGTGTATCCAGGCGAGGTGCTGGGCATCGTCGGTGAATCAGGCTGCGGCAAGAGCGTAACGTCCCTGTCCATCATGGGGCTGGTCGCGAAACCCGGCCGTGTCGATGCCGGGGAAATCCTGCTCGATGGCGAAGACCTCCTTAATTTTACAGAAAATGAAATGATCAAGGTACGAGGCAACCGTGTTTCCATGATCTTCCAACAGCCGCAGACTGCCCTGAACCCCGTCTTCAGGGTTGGCGACCAACTGTCTGAGGTGCTAAACGTTCATCAAGACTTGGGCAAGGAAGCTGGCTGGAAGCGCGCAGTTGAACTGCTCAAGATGGTCGGTGTTCCCGATCCCGAACGCCGTGTGGATGCCTATCCACATGAGTTGTCGGGAGGTATGGCGCAACGTGTCATGATCGCCATGGCGTTGGCTTGTGTCCCCGAACTGTTGATCGCTGACGAACCCACAACTGCATTGGATGTGACCATCCAGGCGCAGATCCTGGATCTGATGCGGAACATGCGCAAAGAGATGGGGACGTCCGTTATTTTGATTACACATGATCTGGGCGTCGTGGCTGAAATGGCGGAACGCGTGGCGGTGATGTATGCAGGTGAGATCGTCGAACAGACAGATGTCAATACTCTGTTCGACGAACCGCTTCACCCTTATACACAAGGGCTGATCGGTTCGATCCCAGTGTTGGGGGAAATCAAGGAACGTCTGGAAGTTATTCCCGGTTCGGTACCGAACCTTGTCGACCTGCCGCCGGGCTGCCGCTTTGCCCCGCGATGCCAGGCGAGAATAAAGCACAACCTCTCCATCTGCACCGAGCATAAACCCGGATTGGAAGAGGTCAAAATGGGGCATCAGGTGCGCTGTTGGTTGTATCAGGAAGCGGACGGACACACCCCTCCTATGAAGATCGGCTAGTCATCCCCTAATATTGGAGCATAAACTCATGCAGAATGATAAAAACAATAAAGGGGAAAAACTCGTCGAAGTCACCAATCTCGTTAAATATTTTCCGGTCCGCGCCGGGCTCCTCCAGCGCGTTGTAAATAATGTTAAAGCCGTGGACGATGTCAGCTTTTTTGTCCGGAACGGCGAGACCCTTGGTTTGGTGGGGGAGTCCGGTTGCGGCAAGACAACGGTAGGGCGCACGATGCTGCGCCTGATCGAACCAACTTCCGGTCATGTAAAGTTCGACGGCAAGGATGTGTTTTCCCTCAAACCGAATGATATGAAGGTTGTACGCCGCGATATGCAGATCATTTTCCAGGATCCCTATGCATCGCTTGATCCGCGAGTGCCCATTGGTGAATCGATCATGGAAGGTCTGCATATCCACAAGATTGGCACATCCCGGGAACGCGTCGACATTATGATGGAAACAATGAAGAAGGTGGGGCTTGAGGATTACCATGCCCGTCGTTATCCGCATGAGTTTTCAGGCGGTCAACGTCAGCGTATTGGCATAGCCCGTGCACTGGCATTACGTCCTCGTTTCATAATCTGCGATGAGCCGGTCTCGGCATTGGATGTATCCATTCAGTCTCAGGTCTTGAATATATTGAAAGACCTGCAGGGGGAGTTCGGTCTTACATTCCTGTTCATCGCTCATAACCTTTCTGTGGTCGAGCATGTGTCTGACCGCGTGGCAGTGATGTACCTCGGCAAGATGGTCGAACTGACCACGCGTAAGGATCTTTTTCGCAATCCCCTGCACCCGTATACGCAGGCATTGATGTCTGCCATTCCCGTGCCGAATCCGCGCTTGAAACGGCAACGCACGATTTTGAAGGGCGATGTGCCAAGCCCGCTCAATCCTCCGAAAGGCTGCCGCTTCCATCCGCGCTGTCCGGTGGCGATAGAGAAGTGTTCGCATGAAGAGCCAGTGTTCAGGGAAGCAGAGCCTGAGCATTGGGTGGCTTGCTGGCTCGTGGAATAGTAGTATAGAAAATTATGAGTTCACCCTGCGTCCTTCTCGTTGACGACCAGCGCGATATAGTCAGATTACTGCATTCGACCCTGCAAACACTGGGTCATGAGTTGGATATCGTCGATGCGCCGTCCGGCGAGGAGGCATTGCTTGAAGCTTCACGCCGAAAAGTGGACCTGCTTGTCGCAGATTACCTTTTACCAGGCATCTCCGGCGTGGAATTGATGCGCAAGGTTAAAGTCCGCAACCCGGATATGCGCGTGATATTCATCTCCGGCATGACGGAACGCAAGGCACGCGATGAAATGTTGAATGCAGGCGCGGTCGCAATTTTCGATAAGCCCATTCCGCTTGCTGATTTTCTCGATGCTGTGGAGCGTTCATTAGGGTTGGTGCGCACGATCTTCCCTATGGAAACCGGCAAGGAAGCCGAGGAGCACCGCCAAAATCTGTCTGAATTGCTGGGCGGGTTCCGCCAGAAGATAACGGCGGATGCGGTCTTCCTTATCAATGACCGCGGACGCGTCCTCGCGCGGGCGGGCGATCTCTACGACAGTAGTATGGAGGTGTCGCTGCTCTCCGCCTTGATGGGCATCTACTCAGCCGCGTTCAAGGTCTCGCGTATCATCCGCCAGGAACATCTCGATAACTATCACGTATTCCGCGGCGGAGACCATGATCTCATCTTGATCCCGGTGGATAGCTCGCATGCGCTGCTGTTGGCTGGCAAGCAACTCGCGGATTCGAACCGCATTTTGCAAACGGTCGAAGGCATGTTGTTCGTCCGCGGCGATGTGGGGAATATCTTGAAGTCGCTTGGGATGGGGCAAACTGACAGTGATTCTAAATCAGCTGTCAGTGAAGATGAGGCGGGCGAGTTTGTAAAGGTTCCTCCTTTCCTTGTTCCAGAGGAGCCAGAGCCTGAGGTGGATGTCGAGGAATTGTTCGCAGTCGCGGGCAGGAAGAAAGGCGTCAAAGACTTGGATGCATTTTGGGATGACGCAATCGAGAAGACAGGCAACCTCCCGATAAACCCGGATGTGATCACTTTCGCCGAAGCGCAAAAACTAGGCTTGAAGCCCGGCGAGGCTCCGATCAAGGTCACAGGCCCTTTGCGCGCCACCGGGTCATTGAAGAAAAAGAAATAGTCTTAGTTCTTATGATAAAATAGCGTCCGCAATGGGGCATGGTGCAATGGCAGCACACCGGCCTTTGGAGCCGTGGATCTTGGTTCGAATCCAGGTGCCCCAGCTACTTCCCGCATACGCGGGGCTTTTCCTGAACAGGCTTCGCAGATTTGTGGGAGCCTGTTTTTTATTTATAACCTCACCCCAACCCCTCCACCCTAAAGGGCACACGTCCTGAAGGAGAGGGGAGTAGGAGATGATATGAAAATTACCGCGGTTTTATTGGCGGCGGGTCAGGGGACGCGCATGAAATCTGACCAGCCAAAGGTGTTGCATCCGTTATGCGGCAAGCCGATGCTTTGGCATGTGATGGAAGCATTGAAGGAGGTGACAACTGAAATGCCTGTCGTTGTGGTGGGCCATGGCGCGGAGGAGGTAACGAAGTATCTCGGCGCATCGGCACGGACCGTTCTGCAGGAACCTCAACTTGGCACGGGACATGCCGCAATGCAGGCAGAATCACTACTCATGGGTAAATCAGACTTGGTCATCGTGACGTATGCCGACATGCCTCTTTTGCGAGGCGAAACTTTCGAACAACTCGTGGAGACGCAACGACTCAACACCGGACCGTTCAGCCTATTGACTGTTATAGCAGACGAACCGCGCGGCTTCGGACGCATCGTTCGAAAACCTGATGGGACAGTTGAGTCAATCGTCGAGGAATATGTTGCCACGCCCGAACAGAAACAGATCAAGGAACTAAACGTCGGCGCATATTGCTTCAACGCCGAGTGGTTGTGGGGCGCATTGAAACGCATTGAGAAGAACCAGAAGAAAGGCGAATATTATCTGACCGATGTGGTTGGGATCGCGGTAAAAGATAACCTTCCTGTGCAGGCGGTTTTGCACGATGATTTTGTCGAGACCATCGGCATCAATACCCGTGTGCATCTCAGTGAAGCGGAGTCCGCCATGCGTCAAAGGATTAATCGTGGACACATGTTGAACGGCGTTAGTATGACAGACCCGGCATCGACATATATTGAAGCAGGCGTACAGATTGGCAAAGATACAAATGTTTTGCCAAACACACATCTCCATGGTGATACGATCATCGGCGAACGAAATACGATTGGACCGAACACCATCATCCGCGACACAACAATTGGAAATGGATGTAAGATAATCTCATCGGTGCTTGAAGGCGCAGTGCTTGAAGACAATGTGGATATGGGTCCTTTTGCAAGGTTGCGGAAAGGCGCGCGCTTAAAGAGCCATGTCCATATGGGGAATTTCGGCGAGGTGAAGGATTCGACTTTGCATGAAGGCGTAAAAATGGGACACTTCTCCTACATCGGTAATGCCGACATTGGCGCACATTCCAACATCGGCGCCGGGACGATCACCGCGAATTACGATGGCGAAAAGAAACACGCAACTGTGATCGGGGAGAATGTATTCATAGGCTCAGACACGATGCTTGTTGCCCCACTAGAAATAGGGAATGGAGCACGGACAGGTGCGGGCGCCATAGTCACCAAAAACGTCCCGGATGATACACTTGTTGTCGGAATGCCGGCGCGGGCGATCAAAAAACTTAGAAAGAAGAAAGAATAACAATGTCTCTCACCAACCAGGAAAAACAAGCCCTCGTTAATCTTGCGAATACAGCACGCAAACGAGCTTATGTGCCGTACTCGAAATACCCTGTTGGTTCAGCGCTTCGTACGAAATCGGGACGCATCTTTACCGGCGTCAATGTGGAGAACGCTGCGTACCCGCAGACGATGTGCGCCGAACGTGTCGCCATATTCAAGGCTGTCTCAGAGGGCGAGAAGGATTTTGAGATAATAACCGTAGTGACCGACAACGGTGGTTCACCCTGCGGAGGTTGCCGTCAGGTTATGGCAGAGTTTGGTTTGGACACCATCGTGATTCTCGCGAATGGGAAAGGCAACATAGTGGAACAGACCACTGTCAATGATTTGTTGCCGGGCGCTTTTACGCCAGAGCAGTTGAAGAGTTAAAAAAATTAATTGCTGGTCGGGTAGGCGGCGGACTTTCTTCTGCCTATGGCTTACCCGACCTTTGCGCCGGATTAAGACCATGCCTGAGACCAAATTCCGTTCCCTTAGAGTTGATGCAGTCGTGCTCCGCCATAGCGAATATGGAGAAGCCGACCGTCTGCTGACGCTGTACACGCGCCAGCTTGGGAAGGCGCGCGCAATAGCAAAAGGTGCGCGCAAGATCGCATCACGCAAGGCCGGGCATATCGAACCGTTCACACATGTGCGGCTGCAACTTGCAAAGGGACGCGGTGATATGTTCATCCTCACGCAGGCTGATACCGTGGATGCCTATTTGACTCTTCGTGATGACCTGATCCTCACCAGCCAGGCATCATACATACTTGAATTATTGGATCGATTTACCTATGTGGATGAGACCGAAAACTCATCCATATTTCGTTTGCTGACGGAGACCCTCTCACGCCTCGCCTCAAATCATGACATGTGGCTGACCATCCGTTACTATGAGGTTCGCCTGCTCGATCACCTTGGATTCCGCCCGCAGCTCTTCGAGTGTGCCAATTGTGGACGTGAGATCCAACCCGAGGACCAGTTCTTTTCGTTCAGCGCCGGTGGCGTAATCTGTCCGCGCTGCGGGAGGGGACTGCCCAACCTCCAGGGCATTTCAATTGATACACTAAAGTACCTGCGCCATTTCCAACGTTCGAGCTATACAGAGGCTTCTCGCGCAAAGCCCAGCCCAGAGGTCCAGCAGGAGGCGGAGGCGTTGATGCAGGGATATTTCACCTATCTGCTAGAACGCGAGTTGAATACCCCGGGCTTTTTGAAGAGAATAAAAGAGTAAGGCAGGAAACTTCCTGCCCTACTTGATTTTTGTTGCCTCTTAGAAAGCATCTTCTATGGTGATTCCTAAAGATGGTATGAATATCTGCCATTTCCATAATTCCCTTCACCAGAAGGGTGGTTGGAATTAAATCTGTAAACTTCGAGATGGCAATTCTTTTCCATTAATCGGTGACTACAACCTACAACCGCCTGCCCCAATTAAGTACAAACGTCTTTGCGATGATCGTAACAATTGGTTTTATCCCGCGCCAGAGTAGGATGTGAAACCATCGCCACTTGATCGGATAGATAATGTAAGCGACGACCCAGCGTGTGATCAATGTTCGACCCAACGCGCTTCGCGCCACCTGACTCCTGAATCTACCAAATGAAAATTGGCCTCGTTGAATTGACTTGCTGATCTCGCGCGCCGCGAGCGCTCCATACCCCAACGCAATGCTTATGCCTTCGCCGAAGACAGGGTCTGTACCGGCGGCATCACCCACCAATAACACACGCGGTACAGACAATCGATTCTCCGGGCTGAACAAGCGTATGGGATGCCCATTGATCTCATGATCGCTCAAATTAAAGTTATATCTTCCCATTTCTTGCGCGAGAGGGTCCTTGAAGTGCGGGCGTGTCTTGCCTGCGAGAATATTCGTGTCGTAGATCCCCCAACAACGCATCGGCTGGCCTTTGATCTGTGTGGGAAAGTCCCAGATATACCCGGCGATATTGTTTGGGACTGGAGAGAACTCGAAGTAAGCATGTCCTCGTCGTTTCATCTGCTTCGATTTCGCCATCGTTTCTATCATCTGTGCGGGCGGCAGGGACGGAGTAATGACCTCCAGCACCCGCGCCGTATAAACGGGGTCTTTGGGGAAGATACATCGACGGGTGACGCCGTTCGAGCCGTCTGCACCGACAGCGACCTGCGTTCGCAGTATTCCCTGTTTTGTTTCAACGATCACTTCATTTGGTTGTGGAATGACATTTTTTACAGTCACCCCTTCACGAATTTCAATCCCCAACTCCCGGACTTTCCCTGCAAGCCAGTTGTCGAATTCGTCACGGCGGATGACGCGCAGGGCGTGCCGTTTGGGAACGCGGACGCTTAATCCTTTCGCTTCAAAATCAAAGTGGATGTCGTCTGCGAATACATGCGGGACTTCGTTTACATCGAGACCGAGTCGTTCGAGGATGATCTCCGCGTCAATGGTCAGCCCGCCGGCGCAAAGTTTGAGGCGCGGATAATGTTCCTTTTCGAGGATCAGGATGCGATGCGATAGATGCGGAGCGATCCGTTGGAGGTGCAGTGCGGTGGAGAGACCGCTTGGTCCGCCGCCGATAATGATGACGTCATGCTCCATAGCGCTATGTTACGCGTATGCTCCAGACCAGGTTTCGAATTTGCGGTCGTCGTGTTCGTTGTCCGTGTAGAAGGTGATGTAACTGAGGGCTTTGTAGGGAACGAACTTTTTTTCCTTGGGATCTTTTCGCGCAAGGTCGAAGTAGGTATGCCAAGTGCCTGAGTTGAAATAGATCTGGTTGCCGCCGTGATCGTCAAAATCAAGGGGAATGGTTTCCTGGTGATGTGTATGCCCATAGATGATGTATCGCGCGGTATCATCGAGAAAGGCGGGTTCCTGCAGTGCGTTGCCGGCAAAGGAGTTGTCTCCGCCGAAGATTCTTCTTTTTTGAATTTTGTAGATAAGGTTGTCGAGTGTTTGGAGCGAGATCAGTTTTGAGATCTTGATCGCCGCCTGCATTTTATCGACGATATCGATCTTGAATGGACGGTCTTTGCTTCTAACGAACTCGAGTTCGATGAAATTGGAGGAGAGGTTATCCCATATGCGTTTGAGGTCTTTTTCGCTGACTTCCTTCAACAGGTCTTCGCTGGAGAGTCTTTTGATCTGCCCGGAGATCCACAAGGGTGTGGCTAATGTCGGGCGGACGTTCGTGATGTGGCGCAGGTTATTTACGATCTCTATGTTCAGATTGGGTATGCGCCGCAGTTCCTCAGGGTAACGATTGCAGACTTCCATGGTGAAGGCATCGCCGAGCGTTGCCTGGTCCCGCCCGCGTTCCTCGTCGAAGTTGAATGAGTCGTAATAATCGCCGTGACGGCAGAAGACCTTATATTGCCTGAAGAGTCTTTCGATATCAGGAGCTTCGTCCTTCTCCCACGGAGAATCAGGATTTATTTTCCGCAGATCGAATGGGAACGGGGAGGGGGGATTGCTCAACCCCATGGAGTCGATGAGCTCCTGGCGGATCTTGTCGAAGGCGTCCCCTTTGAGATGGTAGTACCAGTCGTGGTTGCCGACCATGTAATGGAAGCGCACCTTAAGCGGAATTTTATCGATCTTGTTTGAATTACGATTTCCGATTTCGTCCGCCGGGTCGAATTCAATAAATTCGCCGCTTGCGAGTTTCCGCATGACCTCCAGCGCTTCGTTGTTATATTCGATGATGGAACGCGTAACCTCAAGAAGTTTGGGCGCAAACAGCGGATGTGATGGGTCGCTCCATGGGCGGACGTAGTCCTTGTCGCCCGGTTCAGTGATTTGGATGTGATCCTGGTCGCCGATATGGATGAAGTTTTCATTCCCTTTTGGCGGGAACAGCCACTTCGTCGAATGAAGCGGGTCTATGATGTCGCCCATCAGGATGACATCCAATTCTTCGATGGGGCGGTACTTCCCGTAGTGTACAGAGGCAAAGTGCGCATCCTGCCGTAGTCGTTTTGCAAAAAGATAGAACGCGCTGGCAGGGATCGATTCAGCGGTTGTCCCGTCGCCGAGATGCAGGTCGCTGATAATGACAAGCATGGTGCCTCCTTGAGTTATTGAAGAGTAGTTTGATTATAGCGTGAATGTTTGAGCGTACATGTATAATTTCAATGTCAATAATACCGCAAACCAAAGTAAAGAGGTCTTCATGGCTCGTAAAATTCTTGCATGGGCATTGATCGTTTTGAGCTCAATCTTTTTCTTGTTAAGCATGGCAGGCATCACCTCAATATGGATCTATAAAGAATCGTTGGAACAGGAAGCGCTCGGCAGGTTGACCACAATTGGCGTTGAACTTCAACAAGGACAAGCCGCTCTGGATGTTGCGCAAATGGAATTGGAGCGCGCCCTGAGTATCGTGGATTCGACCGAACAGTCTTTGAACGCGTTCACTCAAAATGATCCCGAAGCCTTTTTTGAAGATGTGCAAACCACGCTGAACGATGGACTGATCCCCGAACTCGAAACCGCAAAGGATAGGCTCATCGCCGCGCGCGACACGCTCGAAGACCTGCGTGTTACACTGTTCGGCCTTAACCTGGTACCGTTCCTTCAGACCAACATCCCGGACAAGACCCTGACCGACCTGATCGATTCGGCTGATTCACTACAAGTTCAGATCAAGGATGTTGGAGCGCTGGCCGAAGAGGCATCCACACTTCTTGATGATGCATCCAACCTGCTGGGCGGCGACCTGACCGAAACGCGCGACAGCCTGCAAGGTTTTCTGGTTGTAGTTGAAGAGTATCAGTTCAAAGTAACAGATTGGCGCATACAAATTGCGGATTTGATCGACCGAACGCCAAAATGGATCGATAACGCCTCGATCATTCTTACGATCCTTCTGCTCTGGTTCAGTCTTTCTCAATTCAGCCTGCTTTTGCATGGACGCATGATCTTGCGTGAAGAGAATCCATTGGAAGCGTTACGCTCGAAATAGCGGTATATTCATCGCGGCTTGACTTAGAACGAGTGTTCTAGTAAACTCTTTGTACGATGTCTAACCCACGAAAGAAAAAATCATGGCTAGGCTCACAGAAGACAAATAAATACTTCCACATCCTGAACAATCCCTTACACCTTGTTGATCGAACAGACCCAGCCAATCAGGAGAACCGCTCTCAGAAATCTGCAAGTCATCTGTCTGGCCGCCGCTCAAGTGATAGCGACCTCCCTGAACTATATGACCTCTGGCTCTCTCTCTCACCACGAGAGCAGGATGTCACTTTCTTTACCTGCACTGGGATGAAAAACCCGCAGATTGCCTTTCAAATGGGCGTTTCTACTGCAACGGTCAAGTCGTATCTTCAGAATGTATTCAATAAAATCGGCGTTCGCAGTAAAACGGAATTGCGCTTGAAATTTGTTAATTTCGATTTCAAGAAACATACCCCCTATCGATAGACCGATATTGCGTGTTGACCCATATCTGCTACATCCCAATGGTTGCCCCCCAATGGATACAATCCAAGGGGGGTTTTTATTTTATTTTGCCTGCGGTATTCTCAACACATGGATGATCTATTGGATTTACGTCCCAGACAATGGAACCTGCTCGTACTGCCTGATCGGTATCGAAACCGCCTGCTGACCGCCACAGCTCATTTGGCTGTAAACGGTCCATTGATCGTGCTGGATTGCGGAAGGCAATTCGATTCGTCTATGGTGGCCCGTGCCGCACATGGCCGGGCAGAGTTCATTGACCAGATAAAGGTTCAACGTGCGTTTATCTGCTATGAAGCGGTCAAACTTTTGGAGAAAACACCAGTCGGGAAAACACCGATCCTGGTACTGGGCTTTCTCTCCACCTTTTATGACGAGAACGTAAAAATGCATACCCGCAAATTTCTCTTGGAAAGCTCGATAAAACACTTTGAAAGATTAAGTCAGGGCGCAGGACTGGCGGTAACAATTCACCCACCATCACCGCATGAGGACTTTTATTTATTCCAGCGTCTTAGGTCTTCTGCTTCACAGGTATTGGTTTATGGAACATCCATGACCAAGGCTCAACAAATGGATCTATTCTGATGGGAAATGTAACCCCGACCATTACCGACATTTTGCACAGAGAGGAAGCCAACCTTGCGAAGTTTCGCCGAGCCTTGCGCCGTGAAGATCAGGTCGTCTTCGATGACCTGTTCGTTGCCGCGTATAAACATCGAGCCGCTGCGAGCTATGCGGGGCACCTTCTTCCATTTGAAACCTTTTTGCTTGCCATGCAGATGGAAGACCACAAAGAAGTGATGTGTCTGCGCCGGGAAGTTGAAGCACTGCGCTCTCAAATCCGATTGCTGTTATCAGAATCAAAATGAACCAATATTCAGGCTGGTTACTTGATATATACTCTCATACAGAGCGCGGAGTTGTCCTATGGTTGTTATGTGACGATGGTCAGCGTCGCCGCTTCCGTCAGGATTTTCCAGTTACCTTTTATGCCGCAGGACCATCTGAGCGCTTGCGCGGCTTGTGGAAATTTCTTGAAAGGCAGCCATTACGGATGGAACTTTCCCGCGATGAACGGCGGGACCTGTTTTCTGGTTCAACGATCGTGTTAGCCGCTACTATTGAATCGCCCTGTGCGCTTCCGCCTTTGTTTCAAATGTTAACCAGGTACTTTCCCGATCTGATTTTTTATAATGCTGATTTGCATGTTGCGCTTCGTTATGCAGCCATTTATAAGACATTTCCTTTGGCGCGCTGTCATGTTCTCGCAGATGAGCAGGACGCAATTCACCAGATCAAAGTGCTTGATTCGAAATGGGACATTGACCATGAACAGCCACCCCTGCGCGTTCTTACCATTGAACCTGATGCGGACCCGTTTCACAACAAGCCGGGGAAGATACACTTACGTTCTCAAAAAAATAACATGACTCTCGATCTGGAAAAAGAAACACCGTTGCTTGGGCTTCTCGGTTATCTTCTCAAACAGGATGATCCTGACTTGATAATTACGACATACGGCGACACCTGGCTTTTGCCGCTGCTGTTGAACCTGTCAGAAAAACGGGATCATCCATTGCCCTTTAATCGCGACCCGGATGGGCAGGTCAGCTATCGAAAAGAGCGCAGTTATTTTGCATATAACCAGGTTATATATCGCGGACAACAAGTCCATTTGACAGGGCGTTTGCATCTTGATATTCGCAATACTGTGATGTATGGCGATTACGGCGTTGACGGCGTCCTCGAGATGGCGCGCGTAACATCCCTTCCTATTCAAACTGTTGCGCGTGTTTCGCCGGGGACGGGCATCTCTGCCATGCAGATCGTCACCGCGTTGGAAAACGAGATACTTGTCCCGCTTCGCAAGGAGCAGGTCGAGCGGACCAAGACCGCGTCGGAACTATTCCACGATGACATGGGCGGGACAGTATATGACCCGATCATTGGGCTGCACGAAGATGTGGCGGAGGTTGATTTCTTCTCGATGTATCCAAGTATCATGGTGCGATTCAATATTTCGCCTGAAACGGTTGGGACGGAGAAAAAGACATTCGAAACAGCAGCAGGATTGACGTCTGTTGTGAAACGAGAGGAACTGGGTCTTATCCCTCAAACGCTTGCGCCGCTTCTTGAAAAACGTTTTGATCTCAAATCCCGGGTGTTGTCCATGTCCAAATTCGATTGCCGTTATAAGAACTACAAGGCGCAGGCCGCTGCGCACAAATGGTTGTTGGTGACATGTTTTGGTTATCTTGGATATAAGAATGCCCGTTTTGGGAGGATCGAAGCTCATGAAGCCGTAACAGCCTACGGGCGGGAGGTCTTATTGCGCGCGAAAGAAGCCGCCGAAGACCTGGGCTTCCGCGTATTGCATTTATATGTAGATGGGATGTGGGTGCAAAAACCAGGAAGCCGTGCAGCGCAGGATTTTCAGCCTCTGTTGGATGAGATCAAAGCCCGTACAAGTTTACCGATAGCGCTGGACGGTATTTATAAATGGGTTGCATTTTTGTCGTCCCGCTGGAATAAAAAGATCGCCGTTCCCAACCGTTACTTCGGCGTGTTTCAAAACGGAGAGATCAAGACGCGCGGTATTGAAACACGCCGCCATGATACGCCAGCCTTTATTCGGGAAACGCAAATGCAAATTCTGGAAGCGCTCGCCAAGGCATCCGATGCGAAGGAACTGAAAGATCGTTTGCCTGAAATACGGAGGTTGATTCGCGAGAAACAAACTGCCCTGCATTCAGGGCATATACCATTGGAAAAATTTATCGTTCATCAAACTGTGAGCCGCAAGTTGGAAGATTTCAAGTCGCCTTCCCCGGTATCCACTGCATTGGAACAACTTGAAAGCGCAGGGAAATCACTACGCCCGGGTCAGTCTGTGCGATTGGTTTATACACTGGGAATGCCGCGTGCCCGCGCCTGGGATGTGGGGACTTCTCTCGACCCTCGCAGAGTGAATATTCCCCGGTATCGTCGTTTATTGAGCCGTGCTGTGGATACTGTTTTGGACCCATTGACAGGCGGGGGCAGATCATGGTTGACTCAGGTCGAGCAGTTGGTCCTTGATCTTTAAATTCGATCTCACAGGAATTGGTCATGTTAAATGAAAAGGCTGGCACAAAAAGAAAACATATTCATCATCCACGCACACAGGGACAGGGAAGCCGTGCATAATCTGTATCAAAGTCTAGTTGATGACGGGCTCAACGCCTGGCTTGATGCAGAGCGATTGCAACCCGGGCAGGACTGGCAGAGTGAGATCCGTAACGCCCTCCTAAAATGTGACGCGGTCATCGTTTGTCTCTCGCGCAGTTTCGATAAACAGCAGGGATACCGCCATGAAGAACTCAAACTAGCACTGGAAAAAGCGAATTTCCTTCCTGGCGATGAGGTCTTTATCATCCCTGTGCGATTGGAAAAATGCGACATGCCCGAATCCCTGCGCCATCTTCATCGTGTGGATCTGTTCAAGGCAGGTGGATATAAAATGTTGCTGGGAGCGTTGCGAGGACAGAATTAGCGAATTGTCCAGTAAAATGTAAGCAGGTGTTAATTACAACACTTGGCAAACATGAACCGTATTCATCCCTCCCTCATTCTGCTTTTTATTGCCTTCATCACGTATGGCTTATTGACTCCCCAAATGGGTTTCTATTGGGACGACCAGCCCATGTCGTGGATTCGCTATCAGTTGGGTCCTGAAGCGATGACACAGTATTTTTCCACGAACCGCCCGATCTGGGGCTTGTTGTATCAAATCACCACACGCATCTTTCCTCAGGTGCCGATCTATTGGCAGGTATTTGCGGTGTTATGGCGATGGCTCGGCGCGGTTGTCGTATGGCTGATCGTCAAAGAACTCTGGAAAGGTAAACCGCGGTTTGCGCTCAGCGTGTCTCTTTTCTTTTTGTTATATCCCGGCTTCAATCAGCAGTGGGGGGCATATCTTTACAGCCATTTCTTTATTGTCTTATTCTTCTATTTGATTTCAAACTATCTGATGCTGCGCCGCAAGACCGTCCTCGCGTTGATCTTTTCGGCGCTCAATTTATGGATGATGGAATATTTCTTTGTGTTGGAATTGGCGCGCGTAGGATTGATCTGGACTTCGCTCCACGACACGTACCCGAATCCCAAACAGCGCCTCAAATCGACATACAAACTGTGGACTCCATATCTGGCATTGTTCGTCCTTGCAGTTTTATCCCGCGTATTCATCTTTAACAATCAAGTGTATGGATTTAGTTTGATGTCACAACTGCAGACGAATCCAATAACAATGTTCTTTTCCCTCCTTCAAACCATTTTTACAAGCCTATGGACAGTTTCCGTCTCGGCATGGGCACAGGTGTTTACCGGATTTGATGCATCTACACATGGGACACGAACGATCTTATTGTATGTTATGGTGTTCGTTGCCTGTCTCATAACTTATCTCTATGCAATACGCGATGTGGAAAATGATAAATCATCCATAACGTTGCAAGCCATCTTGCTGGGCTTGTTCTTTCTCCCGTTTGCTGGCATCCCATTCTGGACAACGGGGCTTGTCGTATCTCTTGCCCACCCTGCCAGCCGATTTACATTGCCGTTTATGCTGGGAGTCAGTCTTATCCTTGCGGGGCTTCTCGAACTCATTCCGAAAACAAAGACTCGATATGCATTACTTGCGGTGCTGATCGGGCTTGCTGCCGGGCGTCAGCTTTTGTGGTCGGTGGATTATTTGCGCGAATGGCAGGCGCAGAAGAATCTCTTCTGGCAGCTTACATGGCGCGCACCCGGTATTAAACCTGATACGCTTGTACTAATGAATGAAAAGTTAGCCTTTTATGCCGATAACTCGATCAGCGCGCCGCTCAATTGGATCTACGCGCCGCACACTACAGGCGAAAAAATCGATTATGTCCTCTTTTACCCTACCAACCGCTTGAATGCATCTCTGCCGGCATTAGAGTTGGATATTCC
>DNDO01000185.1:0-929 GCA_003484265.1 Anaerolineae bacterium | reverse complement strand
GACCCTCCTTCATGTTTGCGCCTTCTTGAACCAGACCTGGACTCGAACAATCGCTTCATTCTGGACGAAAGCCTGATGCGTGAAGCCTCAGCCTTATCCAACGCAGATAGGATCACGGCACAACAAACGGCAGTATTGCCTGCCATCTATGGACCCGAACAGGAACATGGCTGGTGTTACTACTTCCAAAAAGCAGATTTGGCGCGGCAGATGGGAGAGTGGGGAGAAGTTGTAACTTTGGGAGAGAAAGCATTCGCATTGGATGATTTCCCAAATAACCCTGTTGAACGATTTGTATTTATTGAAGGGTATACTCATACAGGTGATTGGAAGCGTGCGTTACAATTATCCAGAGAATCGTACCGTGTCTCGAAGGAGTACGTGGGACCGTTACTCTGTCAATTATGGAAACGAATCGAGGCAGAAACAGCCCAAAGTCTGGAACGCGATGCGTTGTCTGGCGAAGCCGTGTTGAAACGAAGTGAGGTGTTAGCCGAAGTCCAGGATACGTTTATGTGTCAATAAGGATGATAGCGTTAATGTTATTATAGGGGAACGCAAGAAGATTGATGGATGATAGATTGTATTTGTATAGACAAATCTTCAGGTAGATATTTCAATTATTGAAAGGAGGTTTACCTTCCCGTTACCCATTTTATATTGTATCAATTACACTGTCTCGTAAACTCAACAATTCAACGATACTAGGAGAACAAATGCGAAAATCACTTATGCTCGTTTTGACGCTCTTGATGGTCTTTTCAATCATCCTCGCAGCATGCGGAGGCGCGCAGCCCCCTGCTACTGAGGAGCCGTCGGCCCCGACCACAGCTGCGCCGACAGATGCACCTGCACCCACTGATGAGCCTGCCGCGCCGGCTGAACCTATTGTGTTCGGAATGCTTCTTGTTGGTCCGTTCAACGATAAT
>DNDO01000170.1:1195-2886 GCA_003484265.1 Anaerolineae bacterium | reverse complement strand
AGCTTTTACCAAGATTGACGTATATTTCTTCGGTCGCTATCGCTCCCTCGTAATGACGGTGTTGTAAGCATCAAGAAGTTTGTCAAAATTCTTTTTCCAATCCGCCCGCTCCTCAGCTGTCATTCGCGCGGATGTGCTGATCTTCTTAAACAAACTCCTGTTTTTAATCGCGTAAAGAATCTTTTCCGCCAGATCGTCCGCATCCCCATCACGGAAAGTCCAGCCGTTGACTCCCTCCTCGATCCATTCTTTATTCCCAGCGATATCCGAAACAATGGACGGCATCCCACAAGCCAACGCCTCCAAGAGGGACACAGACGAACCGTCAACGTGCGAAGGCGAGATATAAACATCAGCCATGTGATACCAGCGCGGCAGTTCACGCTGTCCCACCTGCCCCCCAAAGTGGACACGGTCCATCACACCGCCGTTCATCAGAATCCGACGGATCTTTGTTCCCTTTGAACCACCTCCCAATAGGATCAGATTCACATCAGGGTTGACACCTGCCACTTTCACGAATGCCTTCGCGAGAACATCTACGCCATAGATCTCCTCCCATGTGCGGCTGCAAAATAAAGTCATCGATTTCCGACCTTTGACCTTCGACTTTTGACTCGAAACTTTTTTTCTTGGCGCAAAACGCTCGATATTCACCCCCCACGGAAAGATGACAACATTCTCTGGGTTCATCCCAAACGAGACAGCTTTATCGCGTGTCACATTGGCATCGCTGGTAAAGAACGCACTTCGCTTCAACGTATAGCGCGTTACCCACTGCATCCACTTACTTGAATCAGCATCCTTGACCAGATCATATCCCCAAGACTTGGTCAATATTGGACGGAATCCGCTCAGCACAGAGATGAACGCACACGTTTGTATAGGTCCCGCATGGATAATATCAGGCTTGACGCGATTCACAATCCGTCGAAAATCCAAAACAAACCGCGGAAGATCACTCCAACGGAAATCACGCTGTCCACCTGCCCAAGGGATCTGCTGAACATTCTCAGGGACGGGGCGGTCCTCCACCTGTCGTTGATTCGCTTCCAACTTTAAATAGAAAATCTTATGTTCCGTCTTCGATAACGAATTCAGGAACCGAAAATCGTGAGGGGTGTAATTTCGAGAGAAATATAAAATTCGCATTGATTAAACACAAAGGACACGAAGAGCACAAAGTTATTAATTCATCACAAAGAATCCTTCGTTACCTTTGTGTCCTTCGTGTTTGAATAATTAGTTACCCAAATCCGTCCAGCGCAATTCCTTGCCCATTGGCATATCATTGATGGCAATCGTACCAAGGACATTCTCGATCTGGTCAGGTTTGATCGCGCCGATCGTGGCAGGACGCAGCACATCGAGCATGTCCCGAGTAAAGACTTCGCCAGCCTTGATATCCCGCGCCGCGCGCAAACAGCGACGCTGTACAACTTGCGTATCCTGCTCATTCTCTGCGATGAATTTATCTGAGCTTCCAAGCGAACGTTCAAGTAGACGGGTCTCCTCGACCATGTGTGCCCATTTGTCGGGATCCATCGCGAATTTGTGGTCGGGACCTTCGCGGTCGTTGCTGTCAGTGAAGTGACGCTCGATGACGCGCGCGCCAAGCGTCACTGCGCCGAGAACGGGGGCGACTCCGTGTGTGTGGTCGGAGAGTCCAAGGATCACATCGGGGAACATGG
>DNDO01000170.1:0-903 GCA_003484265.1 Anaerolineae bacterium | reverse complement strand
GTGTAATTCGTATTGCATTGCATCAACACCAGTTGTTTATTGATCTTCAGTATCGCATGGACAGCCTTTTGTACTTCACCTATTGTAGATGCACCCGTCGCAATAAAGAACGGTTTGCCCTTGCTCGCCATACGTTCCAACGCTTCGATCCAATCGATTTCACCCGAACCAGCCTTGTAGACTTCGACATACTGGTCAAGAAAATCGATCGCTTCAAAATCATATGGTGACGAGAAGTAGTCAATGCCTACCTTATTGCACTCTTCGACCAGGGTCATGGACCAATCAAAAGGAATGGACGCACCCTTATACACTTCAAACACGGATTTCTTCCATGAAGCCTGATGGCTGACCTGCCCTCCGTCCATGGCTTTGAAGCCGTAATCCGATACGATCTTCGGCGCGTCAAAATTCTGGAACTTGGCGGCATCTGCTCCCGCTTCTTTAGCCAGACGGATGAGCTGTTTCGCGCGTTCAATATCACCATCGTGATTGGCAGCGATGTCCGCAATGAAGTAGGTTGGGTGGCTTAGTCCAATTGTTCGATTTCCAAATTTGATTTCCATTTTGTCCTCCAAACGATTGAGCTAAAACAAATTAGCTCTTTCCTATTTTTCCCAAATGTGTGGCCTGAAATGAATCAGGATACTTCAAACCGTAGCCGAGCACGCGGTCGAGGCTCGAGTGA
Source organism: Anaerolineae bacterium (assembly GCA_003484265.1). Lineage (GTDB taxonomy): Bacteria > Chloroflexota > Anaerolineae > Anaerolineales > Villigracilaceae > Defluviilinea. The sequence continues at coordinate 215 of DNDO01000170.1, read as the reverse complement.
CCGAGCAGGATCGTCCCTGCGAACATCAGCCATGGGACGGAGAGTACGGAACCTAAAAGATAAACGGCAACCGAAAGCCCTTTGTGGTGGATCAGGTTATAGGTCCATGCGCCGAAGCGGGGATTCGCCAGATAGCCGATCATGCTCAAATCGGGCGCGAAAAACCACAGCGCGTACCAGCCCCATCCGTAATCCAATCCAGAAAAAAGAAAAAG
>DNDO01000049.1:32516-39473 GCA_003484265.1 Anaerolineae bacterium | reverse complement strand
AGGTTTGGGATAAGTACTTCCAATAGCTCATGCATCCTACGCACCGGGAGGGCGGCAGTACCTGTTGAATAGGTACTTTTAGACCCGTTATTGTGTATATTCATTATTCATAATCCACTGTATACTCTGCCAAAGGAGATTTCTTACATGGACCCCATCACATTGTTCGGGTTGAGCATTACAGGCGTGACATTGGCGATCATCTGCGTCAGTGTGCTGGGTACGCTGGTGATCACTGCCGTTGCCATTGCAGTTCCCATCTATTTCTTTCGTAATCAACGCAAGCGGGCGGAGGAGTTGATGGCAAGGGGAACACAGGGCGAGGCGACCATCCTATCGCTTGAAGATACGGGCATGCGCATCAACGATAACCCGCGCGTAAAAATGGACCTGGAAATACGAATGCCGTATGGGTATCCTTATAAGATCACGAAGACCATGACCATTCCACTTATCCGATTGTCGCAGGTGCAGGTGGGGGCTGTTGTCCCTGTGATGGTGGATATGGCTGACCCGAATAATCCCGACAAAGTCGGATTGTTGTTGAAGTAATGGTTTCGCTCAATTAATGCGTTCAAAGTTTCCTGTTACTGTACACCTATTATTCTTTCGCAATGACCAAATTTTGTTATCGCGCCGATTCAATACGGGATATCGCGACGGCGAATACAGCGTGCCTGCGGGGCATTTGGACGGCGGTGAAACCGTAAGTGCGGCGGCGGCCCGTGAGGCGGAAGAAGAGATCGGGGTCCGTATTGAAGCGGGCGACATCCACATTTCGTCAGTCATGCACCGTAACGAAGGCGATGAGCGCGTGGACTTCTTCGTCCACATCCAACAATGGGATGGCGAGCCGTTCAATGCCGAACCCGGCAAATGCGACGAACTGCGCTGGGCGGATGTGTACGACCTGCCCGAAAATATTATTCCCTATGTGAAACGAGCAATTGGAAATCATTTGAATAGTGTATCTTTCGACGAGTTTGGATGGTGACATGGGGTATTTGCTTTTGGAAGGCGGCGCGGAGTTCGGCGGACAGATGCGTGACCCTGATCTGCGCGCAATCGAACTGGCAGGCGGTTTCAACGCCCCGCTTCGAATCATTCCAACAGCTGCTGCGCCGGACGATAATCATCGCCGGGCTGGGAACAACGGGATCAGATGGTTCCAAAGTTTGGGGGTAAATGATATCGAGTCTCTGCCGGTAATCGACAAAGCCGCCGCGAACGATGAGGAAATCGCGAACTCATTACGGGATGCAAAATTGATCTACCTGCTGGGAGGGTTCACACATTATCTCGGACAGACGTTGAAAGACAGCCTCGCATGGAAGGCGGTCGAGGATGCCCATATTAATGGAGCGGTCATCGCGGGATCGAGCGCGGGTGCGATGGTGATGTGCGGGTTTTATTATGATCCGGGTTCCGGGAAGGTCGTTGAAGGGTTGAATCTCGTACCCAATTCATTGGTGCTGCCGCATCACAACACCTTCGGGAAGAACTGGGCGCCGACACTGACGAAGCAACTCCCTGATGTGACCCTGCTCGGCATCGACGAGCGGACTGGCATGATCGATGACGGCAAAGATGGAACGTGGAATGTGTACGGCGCGGGGGAAGTAGTCTTATATCGGGATGGAGGAATGGATAGATATAATGAAGGGGATAGTTTTGAATTAAGGTGACTGTCACCTGTATAATTAGCCCATGTTCGACATTTCAAATGCACGCTTTGCCTTTTTGGACCTGGAGACCACAGGTCTCTCGCCGTGGTTCGGCGACCGGGTCTGCGAAGTGGGGATCGTTCTCACGGAGGGGAAACGGATCAAGGAACAGATCCAGACCCTCGTGAATCCAGAACGTCAGCTTTCGCCGGGAGCCGCCAGCACGAATGGATTGTCGGATGAGGAGTTGAAGTCCGCGCCGTTGTTCGAAGAAGTCGCGCCCAAAGTGTTGGGATGGTTGAGCGACGCGGTTGTGGTCTGTCATAACGCCCAATTCGATATCCAGTTTTTGGACAGCGAATACAAACGTCTGGGACACGAGATACAGATCCCGAATTTGATCGATACGTTAAATCTGGCTCGTCAATTTTATGAACTGCCCTCCTACAGCCTGCTTTCCATCGCGGAGGCGTTCCGCGTGCCGATGACGACCACCCACCGCGCCCTCGACGATGCGCACGCCGCCCGCGGAATTTTCTTCGGCATGATGGATGGTTTGAAGGAACGTAACAGACCGCTTGATGAATACATCGGTATCTACAACTCCCCCGTATGGCCCAATGAGGGCATACAACTGCCGACCGAAATGGGAGAGGCGATCTATAGCAGCAAGCGGATACACATTCGTTACGTGGACGGTGACGGCAAGGAGACCCAGCGTTGGGTCACGCCCAAGCAGGTGATGGGATTGGCGGATTATGTTTATTTGCAGGCACACTGTCACCTGCGCGATGCGGAACGAAATTTCAGGCTCGACAGAATCGTTGAAGTAAAGGTGGAAGCCTAACCATGTATGAATTCACCCAGGAAGACCTCAAATACAACAAACGAGGACAGCTCAGCCCCAGGCAACTCGAATGGCTCAAAATGATCGCACAGGGCACGCGCAGTTTTTCGTGGCGAAGCGCTTTCATCTCGATTGGCTTTACACTCCTTGGGCTTTGCATCGTGATGGCGTTATTCCTGCAAAATGAAGATGCACGAGCGGCTTTGTTCGCCGACCCTATGAATTTGGTGATGTTCATTGCAATCGTGCCATTAATTCTGGGAATTCTTGCGCTGGTCATCTTTCTGAACCATCGCAACGCGAATAAACTGGAGAATGCTGTCATCTCTTCTGCGTCAGGACAGGTCAGGTTTGACTATGATTCTTCGGGGCAAAGCCACATCACCACCCATTATGTGATCGTCGGGAAGAGGAAATTCAAATTTGGGGACGATATGAGTTCGGTATTCGAAGAAGGCGAGAAGTACAAGTTCTATTATTGCAAAGCGGGGTTGTATGAGTTCGTGATGTCGTATGAGAAGATAGCTTAGCAGCCGGCGCAGAGCGGCTCTTCACCTGCGGGGTGCGGAGTGTAATTTTCGGTAAGATGGAATCGTTTAGGTTAAGGTGGAAATTACCTGGGCATCTTTCAATTTGATCAACTGCACAACTTTAATCATTCATTGAGTTGAAGTCATAATTCGGATCAATGGCACCGCTTAGTGAATAAATACGTTCTGTAATATTCCGGACAATCTCTTTTTCTTGATACCCGACATCAAAAGCCTGATTCAACAAGTTCCTTAATGTTTCCAACTGGGTGAATGCATCTTGTAACAGGGTCTCAACTTCCATGGTGGACATGCCGTAATTCTATAATTAACAGTTGGTTCGAGGAATGAACAAATTACTACAATGGGAGTAGTCAAAAATGACCACTCCCAAAAGCTCAATGAAGAGCTGGGCTTCTCCCGTTTCATTTCCTTTAAGTTGTTTTGTGTAATTAATGAAATCTTGGAGCGCTTGCTGTGAATTCATGACCCATCCTTTTGCTAAATCTCCAATAAAACAAAGTATGGCATTATTTGTTTTCAGAGAAGTTCTTCTTTCTCTAGTAAAATCAACATTCAATGAAAGAATTCATCTACTCCCGCAATGCCGTGTATGAAACCTTGCGTGCCAAACGCAGGGATGTGTTCAAGATTCTGGTCGCTGAAACCGCGCAGGAGAAGGGGAATCTGAAAGAGATCCTTGATCTTGCAAAGGGGCGCAAGATTCCCGTGGAGCGGGTCCAGCGCGGGCGCTTGGACAAGATCAACAGTCATAACCAGGGCGTGGCGGCGGAGGTCAGCGCCTATCCGTACAGCGACGAGGTCGATATCCTTGACCATGCCAGAAAGAAGAACGAGCAGCCCTTCATCCTTTTGCTCGATTCGTTGAACGACCCGCAGAACTTCGGCACGCTCATCCGCACGGCTGAGGCGGTCGGCGTGCACGGCGTCATCATCCCGCTGGCGCACACGGTCGAGGTCACGCCGTCGGTGGTCAACGCGTCATCGGGCGCCAGCGAGCACATGCTCATTGCGCGCTCGAATCTGGCGCAGTCCATCGATACCCTCAAGGCTGAAAACGTCTGGGTGGTGGGGCTCGATCAGAACGGGGAAACGATCGGGGAGAAGACCAAACGTCATCTCACGGGAGCAACTGCGGTCGTTGTTGGAAGCGAGGGCGACGGCATCCGCAAACTGACTCGCGAAAAATGCGACATCGTTTTACAGCTTCCGATGCGTGGTCAGATCGAGTCGCTCAATGCGGCGGTGGCGGGTTCGGTCGCTTTGTATCTTGCATATTTGAATCGCTCGAATTAGCATGTCGTTGCAAGGAGGGCATTTGCTCCTCCCGACGAAGCAATCTCGATATTTATTATCCGGGGGATTGCTTCGGTCAAAAGTGCATTGCCCTCGCAACGACATAATACACAGGAGAACACATGCCCCAGGCAACCTATCATTTCCCGCGCGGATTTTTATGGGGGACGGCGACTGCCGCGCATCAAGTGGAAGGCAACAACACGAACAACCAATGGTGGAAGTGGGAACAGGACGGTCATACGAACGGGACGTCTGGTCTGGCTTGCGATTGGTGGGGAGGCCGCTGGAAGGAGGACCTTGACCGCGCCGCCGAATCAGGGCAGAACGCGCATCGCTTCTCAGTGGAGTGGAGCCGCATCCAGCCCACGCCTGACTCATGGGACGAACACGCGCTCGAACGCTACCGCAACATGCTGCGCGGTTTGAAGGAACGCGGCATGACCCCGATGGTGACACTGCATCATTTCTCCGATCCGTTATGGCTGTATGAAAAAGACGGCTGGGAACACGAAGAAGTTGTGGCGTTGTTCGAGAAATTTGTCCGCAGGACGGTGGAAGCCCTGAAGGAATATTGCACACTGTGGTGCACGATCAACGAACCGAACGTCTACGCCCTGAGCGGATACGTGGCTGGCGACTTCCCCACCAAACGGCGCGGTGTCAACGTTGCCATGCAAGTGATGGCAAACATGTTGCGCGGGCACGCTGCCGCATATCGTGCCATCCATGAGATACAACCCGAAGCCCGTGTGGGCTTTGCCCATCATCATCGTCCGATGGTGGCGAAGCGAGCATGGTCTCCGCTTGATTTACTCATGCGCAAGATCCGCTACGATGGAATCAATATGGGGTTCCCCTCCGCGATCAGCACGGGTGTAATGAGAACACCCGTGGCGAAGGTATCCATCCCTGAAGCCAAAGGGACGCAGGATTTTCTCGGTCTGAATTATTATTCCGTGGATATGGTAAGTTTCGATATCACCAATCCCAAGGAACTCTTCACGCACAGCGAATGCCCCCCCGGTTCAGATATGAGCGATACGGGTTTCATCGCCAACATCCCGACAGGATTGTTCGATTCGATCAAATGGGCAACGCGGACCTTCCCCAACCTGCCGATCATCATCACTGAAAACGGCGTCGAAGATGCGGACGATCACATGCGTCCCCGCTACATCGCCCAGCACATCCATCAGATGTGGCGCACGGTCAACTTCAATTGGCCCGTAAAAGGATACTTCCACTGGTCGCTGGTGGATAACTTCGAGTGGGAGCGCGGCTGGACTCAGCGCTTCGGCCTCTGGGGTTTGGATGTGGAAACGCAGAAGCGCATCAAACGTCCCAGCGCGGACCTTTATGCAGAGATCTGCAAAGAGAATGGTCTATCCTCCGAGATGGTGCAGAAGTATTGTCCTGAAGTGTTCGATAAGTTGTTTCCCGTATAAATCGTTCGAACGTTTAAACGTGTGAACGTTCCAACGTTATTATGAATCTCCCTTCCAAATTTATCTCCAATGTTCAAAACACATTCCGCGACGAGGGGCATGCCTTTTTGAAGGCATTGCCCGATCTCGTTGCGGAAGCGTCCGCGCGCTGGGGGTTAACGGATGTCGTCCCTGCGCCGGAGCTTTCCTACAATTTTGCGGCATTTGCGACCTCACCCCCAACCCCTACCCTAAGGGGCACATCTCTCCAACGCGGAGATGGGAACGTTGTTTTAAAAATGGGAGTGCCAAACCGCGAGTTGAGAAGCGAGATCGCAGCGTTGAAATTGTTCAACGGTGAGGGCGTTTGCAGGCTGCTGGATTACGATGAAGAACGATGTTGGATGTTATTGGAGAGGTTGAAGCCCGGTGTGATGCTGTCCACACTGGAGGATGACGAGGAGGCGACACGCATCGCGTCGGGGGTGATGAAGAGATTATGGCGTGGTCTCGATACGCTCCGCGAAGAACATGCGGAGCTGCTCGACCCGCAGGAAAATAATTTTATTCAATTAACCGATTGGTTCGATGGATTGAAGAAGTTACGCATGATGTTCAACGGCGGGACAGGACCGTTGAGGGAGAAACTTGTGGAAAGAGTCGAGAGTTCGGTGAAGGATTTTTTTGCTGAGAATCACAATCCCGTTTTGATGCATGGGGATTTTCATCACTACAATGTTTTGTCGTCAGAGCGGGGATGGCTGGCCATCGACCCGAAGGGTGTCATCGGGCCGGCGGGGTATGAGGTGGGTCCGTTCATGCTCAATCCGTGGGGCAAGTTTTCGGACGGAATCAACCGTCACTTAATAATGAGGCGGGTTGAAATCCTGCATGAACACCTGGGATTCGAGCGCGAACGCATCCTTGAATGGAGCCTGGCGCACGCAATCCTGTCAGCCTGGTGGGATATTGAAGATAATACAGGCTCAGGACATGCGTTACAATGTGCAGAAATAATTTCCGGGATTAAATGACAGAACCTCCGATACGGAGGTTCTGTCATTTAAGGATTTAAATTACTTTCCAAGTCCACCAAGCACGAACTTGATTCCAATCAGTATTGCCAGCACTGCACCAACCATACCAAATATTTCCGTATCGAGAGCCGGCAC
>DNDO01000049.1:31813-32323 GCA_003484265.1 Anaerolineae bacterium | reverse complement strand
GATTTCAAACCGAACCAAAGGAAGAACAAAGCCGAAATCCAGGAACTAATCTGATCCATACTCATAGTACACTGAAATATTGATTGCAGACTCACTCGAGTCATCAAACTTAAATAGCACGTTTCGATGCTGTCGGATACGAGTGTAGAATTTAGAGGCCAATAAAAAACCGGGAATACACGGCGAAAGTCGCCGAGATGATTGTGGACTTTAAATGGCAACAACCTCCAATTGGGAGGTTGTTGCCATTAGTGATGGTGGTCCTACATCCCGATAAAACTGAGGACAGCGTACGCGAGCGCCAGCCAGGGCGCGATCGTTCCGAGAACAGGAACAAACGCCGCGAGACCGATGCACAGGAAGAACAACCACATACACCAACCGGACAAATTACTGGGCATATTCATTTTCATCTTACACTCTCCTTGAGTAGATAGATTGTCAGGCTCACGCGAGCCCGCTACCGTAATAAACACAATTCATAGCGAACGGTTACGCATTGTAACCTTC
>DNDO01000049.1:0-31550 GCA_003484265.1 Anaerolineae bacterium | reverse complement strand
CTCTAGTCAATATGCCTCAAATGGTAGAATTGACGTCCATGACAACAACTTTTTCTCCCGCCGAATTTTCGATGCAACGACAATACACGTATGACCGCTCCACTGCCATAAGGTGGGTCTGGTCGCACGCTTCACGCCACTGGTGGATCATCATTATGCTCTTAGTCGGCGCAGCGGGTAACGCCGGGCTTGCCGCTGTTGTGCCGGTGCTGACCGGCGATGCCTTCAACGCCATGCTCCAATCCGTGCCGGATACAAGTGTCCTGATCCCTCTGGCATGGACCATCGCCATCTCACAGGTCGTCCGCGGTGTCCTGCAACTGGGACGCAACTTCGGCGCGGAACTGCTCGCGCAGAATATGGAACGCCAGGTGCGCGACGAGCTATACCTCTCCCTGCTCGGGAAGAGTATGACCTTTCATAACATCCAGCCTGTTGGCGACACCATGGCGCGTTCCACGAACGATGTGCGCGAACTTAATTACATGTTCAGCCCCGGCATCAACCTTGTCGTCGGCTCGTTCATTTTCATTCTCATGCCCATCTTCGTAGCTGGGCGCTATCATCCCTCGTTGGTGCTTACTCCGATCATATTCATTCTCCTCTACTTTTTTTTCCTCGTCCGTTATCTGAAAACCCTCGCGCCTGTCACTGATGAAGTGCGCGCTTCATTCGGTGTGATGAACACGCACCTGTCCGAATCCCTGGACGGCGTGGAGGTGGTAAAAGGCGCCTCGCAGGAAAACGCGGAAGTCGACAAGTTCGTGATGAACGCCAGCCGCGTGCGCGATGCTTTCGTTATCCAGGGCGACCTCGAGGGGCGCTACGTCGCAATGCTCCTGCTCGGCTCCGCCTACGCTTTTGGCTTGTTTCATGCACTTCTGCTTTTCCGCAACGGACAATTGAATCTTGGCGATGTCGTCGCGTATTTCGGCCTACTCCTGCTCCTGCAATTTCCCACCTTCGTCTCCACGTTTGCCTATTCACAGATCTCGTTGGGCATGTCCAGCGCACGCCGTATATTGGAATTGATCAGCCGCGAGACCAACCTCGACCAGAATTCGCAGGGGCGCGTCGAACCGATCAAAGGTGAAGTGGAATTCAGGAACGTTAGTTTTAACTATAAAGAAGTTATTCGTCCTGCGAAGTACCCACAAGGGGAGCAGATGTTGAGCGAGCAAAGCGATGGTATCCATGATGATGTTCTTCAAAACATCTCTTTCAAAGTCAGACCCGGCGCAACTGTTGCCATTGTAGGGCAGACCGGTGCAGGCAAGACATCACTGCTCAAATTGCTCAACCGCACGTACGATGTCGCACAGGGACAAGTCCTCGTGGACGGAGTGGATGTACGCGATTGGAATCTTGCATCGCTCCGGTCGCAGATTTCCATGATCGAGCAGGATATTTTCCTTTTCACGCGAAAGGTACGCGAGAATATTGCATTCGGGAAACCCGGAGCAACTCAAAGCGAGATCGAAGCGGCGGCAAAGTCTGCGCAGGCAGATGATTTCATCCAATCCTTCGAAAATGGGTACGATACCGTCGTCGGGGAACGCGGAGTCACGCTTTCCGGCGGACAGCGTCAGCGTATCGCACTGGCGCGCGCCTTCCTGACCGAACCGCACATCTTGATATTGGACGACTCAACCTCCGCCATTGACTCCGCAACCGAAGACAAGATCCAGCGCGCCATCTCCAACGCCGCACGCGGACGAACAACATTTATCATCACACACCGACTTTCTCAAATTAGATGGGCTGACTTAATAATCGTGCTCCGCAAAGGCAGGATCGCCGCCCTCGGCACACACGACGAACTGATGGAATCATCAGAGGCATATTCCAGGATATTCAGGGATTGATATGTCATTGCGAGGGCTATCGCCCGAAGCAATCTCTGACTTATAGGGAATTGCTTTGCCGGGCTGACACCCTCCTCGTAATGACGCATGAGGTTTTATGGGTTTCTTTGCAGGATTAAACGACGAAAAATACGACCGCCAATATAAAGACAGCGACCTGTTCCGACGCATTGTCAGTTATTTCAAACCGCAGACCAAACGCCTTGTTTGGGTTACGGTGCTGGTCATGATCATCGCCGGCATCGGCGCGGCTTTGCCAGTGGTTGTCAGCAACATGGTCAACCTGCTGGAAGGCGAGCCAACGCTGACAGCCATTAGCCTTGTCGGTCTGGCGGTGTTGTTGATCGGCATTGGTTTATGGGGATTGAACTGGGCACGGCGCAGTCTTGTCATCCGCGCGGTGGGTGATGTGGTGCTCGATCTGCGCACACGCGCCTTCCGCGCCGCCGCGGAACACGACCTCTCGTTCTACGATCAATTCTCATCCGGGCGCATCGTCTCGCGCATCACCTCCGATACCAATGATTTCGGTCAACTTATCATCATCGTTACGGATGTCGGCGCGCAATTCGTGCAGGCGTTCATCCTGGGGGTGGTGCTCTTCCGTACGGACTTGAATCTTTCGTTGATACTCCTTGCATTCCTACCGGTCATCTTTGCCATTGCCTCAGGCTTCCGCATTCTGGCACGGCGCGTCACCCGGCGCGGCATGAAAGCAATGTCTGACGTAAATGCCGCGATCAAGGAAACCATCAGCGGCATCTCGATCGCGAAGAACTTCCGACAGGAGGCAAGCATCTTCCAATCGTTCGACGAGTCGAACCAGCAGTCATATCAGGTCAATGTACAGCGCGGTTTTGTACTCTCGCTCGTCTTCCCCACGCTCAACGCGTTGGGTGGTATTTTTGCGGCCATCCTTGTTTACATCGGCGGGCTGAATGCCGCGCAGGGCATCCTTACGGTTGGCGCATGGTATCTCTTCATTATTAGTCTCGACCAGTTCTTCTTTCCCGTCCTCAATCTCTCCGCATTCTGGGCGCAGATACAAGCCGGCCTTTCCGCCGCCGAACGGGCGTTTGCGCTGATCGATGCAGACCCGAACGTCATTCAAACGGATTCAAAGGATGTGCCGCGGCTCGCCGGGAAGATACACTTCGACGACCTTCATTTCCGTTATACGGATAACGAACCGATCCTGACTCGCTTCAACCTGCTCATACATCCCGGAGAGACTCTTGCCCTGGTCGGGCACACGGGCGCAGGGAAGTCGTCCATCGCCAAGTTGATCACGCGTTTCTACGAATTCCAACAAGGACGCCTGCTCATGGACGATCAGGATATCCGCACCTTCGATCTCGCGCAATACCGCAAACAATTGGGCATCGTATCTCAGGCTCCGTTCCTGTTCTCCGGCACAGTGGCAGATAATATCCGATATGCCGCGCCGGGCGTGTCAGATGGTGAAATGTTGCAAATGGCGCGGGAGATCGGCGATGGCGAATGGTTGGAAACGCTTCCAAAAGGGATTCAGACCGAAGTCGGGGAAAGAGGCGCGAGGCTGTCCATGGGGCAACGTCAACTCGTGGCGTTGATGCGTGTCCTTATGCAGAAACCCGCCATTTTTATCCTTGATGAGGCGACTGCCAGCATCGATCCGTTCACTGAATGGCAGATCCAACAGGCGTTGAATCTCATCCTGAAAAATTCAACGAGCATATTGATCGCGCACCGTCTATCCACAGTAAAAGCCGCAGACCGCATCGTTGTGATGGACAAGGGAAGCATCATCGAGGAGGGGAACCACGATGGCTTGCTCACGCAAAATGGACATTACGCGACACTCTACAATACATACTTCCGCCACCAAAGTCTTGCGTATATTGAACAGGCAAGGGAATTGGTCGGAGACGATTAAACGAAAACGGGCGGCGTTCCTGCATCCGCTAAACAAAACACAAAATGGTGGGTAATATATTACTGTTGTATGCAATAAGGACACAAGCATACTTTATTAAACTGTTTCGCTTGTTGTAAAATTGGCTTTATGAAATATAGAACAATGCGCTATATCGTCCGTTTTGCAATGAAGATCATTACAAAGCTCGAGGTACGCGGTATCGAACACCTTCCTCAAGGAAATTTCATCGCTGCTGCAAATCATTTGGGAAGGCTTGATACCGCCGCACTGTTGTGCATCATGGACCGCGAAGATATCATCATGCCGATAGCGGAGAAATACAGGAATCATCCCATCTTTGGTGCGATCGGGCGCGCTGCGAACGGTATTTGGTTGAACCGCTTTGACGCAGATTTTTCAGCATTGCGCCAGATCCTTGAGAGGATGAAGCAGGGAGGCATGTTGGTGATCGCGCCGGAAGGGACCAGGTCTAAAACAGAGGCGTTGCAGGCGGGGAAACTTGGGGTCGCATTTCTGGCGGGTAAAAGCGGATACCCCGTTGTGCCGGTAGCCGTCACTGGGACGGAAGACCGCGTCATCACTCAAAACTTGAAACGGTTTCGCCGATCAAAGATCACAGCCACAGCCGGAGAGCCATTTTTTATTGAGATACCCAACGGCAAGGGACGTGAAGTGGCATTGCGCGAAGCAACGGATGAGATTATGTGCCGCATTGGTTCAATGCTCCCTGAAAAGTATCGTGGTGTATATGCGGATCATCCGCGTTTGAAAGAACTGTCAGCAAAACAATGACCATGCTTCGTATTCTTCGTTTTCTCATTCGTATTTTTTTGAATCTCATCGGGCGCATCGAAATTCGCGGGAAAGAGAATGTCCCGCTCACAGGCGGGATGATCATCGCGTCCAATCACATCGGCATCCTTGATATCATCATGGTTTATTACGGCATTGAGCGCATGGACTTATTCATCCCTGTTGCTGAAAAGTGGGAAAAGATCGGATGGATAAGATGGCTCGGAAAACAACTCAACTTCTTGTTCATCGACCGCTACAACCCCGACCTGAAAGCCATGAGGAAAATGATCGCGCTTATGCAGGACGGTAAATGTCTCGTCATCGCCCCCGAAGGGACACGCTCTCGTACAGGTTCGTTGAACGAAGGCAAACCCGGCGTGGCATTCCTTGCGGCGCGTTCAGGTTTCCCGGTCATCCCCGTAGCAATCACAGGGACAGAAGACGAGGCTATACGCGCGAATGTAAAACGATTGACAAGATCGAATATTACATTGACAGGCGGCAGGCAATTCGTCATTCCCGCCTTGCCGAAAACAAACCGTGATGAGGCGTTACAGAAATATACAGATGAGATCATGTGCCAGGTGGCGGCGATATTGCCGGAGAGATATCGAGGGGTATATGCGGAGCATCCGAGGGTGAAAGAACTGCTCGCTGACTACTAGTTCCACTATTTACATTCCGGCTTCTCTGCATCTATGAACTTGGCCCTGACTGCCCAAGAAATTCCCAACGATCAGGAGCGCTGTCTCGATGCTGCGCAATTGAATAGATTGGCAAGCCGGTCGGAATAAAGGATTATTGACGTCCATCGATGATCGTTGAGTGGGATAAATATCATTGGGCTTAATGTAAAAGTAATTTTATTCCTAGGTACATCCAATTACCTGAGTAATCGAAGATCACCTTATCTGCTTTAAAGTAAGTTCCTGTTCAGCCTTTTCCAAGAACCAATCTGCAGAACCGTCCTGCAAAATCAAATACTTGTGATCATTTTCCACATCGGGAATTATTGCCAGAAAATACTGGGAGCGATACTCGGAGCGTCCAAGTTTTGCAAACTGTTTATCAAAATTGTAAGGATATTTCAATATTATTTTCGGATAAAATCACTCCAAATAGGTTTACTTATGTGTATAATTATTTATATATCCGATCATCCTAAAGTGGGTTGTATGAACTTGCCATTTCAATATAATTATCAATTATTAATATAAATTACCTAGTCAAATTAAAGATGTAGTACAACATTGAGAAATTTATACTAGACGATCTAAAATACGAGATTTTGAGGTTAAACAAGAGGGAAATGTTGCCGTTATGATTTACAAGTAATTGTAGAGCATCAGAAATTGAAAGCATTCTTTCGATACTGCAAGATTGGAATTGAGAAATATTTTGTATTTTCATAGGTCTCTATGACTCTTTCTGAATTTCTAACCCGATTAACCAGTTTTTCATTCTCCTTCCTGGCCATTTTGACCGTAATAAATTGGCTACGCCATCGCGATCGCGCCCACTTGGATATCGCGCTGGCATTTGTTTCCCTTGGACTATCTTCCATAATCCAAATTTTCCAACAGGTCAGCGGTTTGACCGCTCCCTGGCTTAATATGATCGGTACGCTTGCGATCGTAGCCCAGCCTTATTTACTGTTGCGGGTGGTGGAGTATTTCCGTTCGGTGTCTGCTTTCATGAAACATCTTGGGCTGGCAGGGCTGTTATTGTCCTGGGTAATTCTAGTCAGCGATGCAACTCCACTTGAGATCTACAACACCCTCATCATCGTTGGTTATTTTTCAATCATTGAATTCTATGCCAGTTTTGAGTTGATTCGCGGCGCGCGTTCAACGGTTGGTGTCATTCAGTCGCGTTTAACTTTGGCAGCATTAGGCTCGGGGACTCTGACGTTGGTCATCCTTCTTGCTGGGATTAGCGCAGTGGTTCCCAGCCTGAGTTCAATCATAACGCCCCTAAACCAGACGCTGGCAATCATTACCGTATTGCTATATTTTTTCGGAATCGCCACACCAAATTGGCTGCTGCGCGCATGGCGGCTGTCGGAAATGGACCGGTTTCTGCAGGACATATCCAATCAAGCCACTGAACAACGCCTTCGGACAGTGCTGGAACATCTGTGCAAAGCCGCCAGTCGGGCCATTGAGGGAATTTCGCTCGCAACAACCTGGGACGAAAATCAGGGTGCTTTTATCGTTCGCGCCAGCAGTGATGCAGGTTTGGGACTTGAGAATTTAACGATTACCACGCTGAATAAAAACCACATTGAATTGATGCAAAAACCAGCGTATGGTCGGACTTCTGCAGAAGTTGGGCTTGAAACACATCAATTTGTACAACTTCCAATACAATTCTTTCTCACAGTCCCCATTCGAACGCTTGAGCAGGTTCAGGGATTACTCGTGGTGTTACTCAAACGCAAACCGCTTTTTGTTGACGACGATGTAAAGTTGTTATCGCTATTTACCCAGCAGAGCGCGCTAATCATGGAAGTAGAGATCCTGGTAAATGAATTACAGAATATCAATCAGACACTGGAAAAGCGTGTTGAAGATCGAACAACCGAGATCGTAAAACTCGCGACCATTGTAGATTCGGCCAATGAAGGCATTCTTGGTAAGACTTTGCAGGGACAAATCGCCAGTTGGAACGGTGGTGCAGAAAGGCTTTACGGGTATACGGCGGCTGAAGTGATCGGCAAGCCGGTCTCAATCATCGTTCCTGAAGATCGGCGCGCCGAGATTGAGGAGGTCTATGAGCGAGTCAAACGCGGCGAACAGGTGGCTCCATTTGAGACCATGCGCGTGAGGAAAGATGGACAGAGCATAGATGTTTCACTTACGATCTCCCCGATACGCAATGCAAGAGGAGAGATTGTTGGCATTTCAGGGATCGAACATGACATCACCGACCGTAAAAGGGCGGAAACAGCCTTGCAAATTTATGCGGAAAAACTCGAGCAAAGTAACCGTGATTTGCAGGAATTTGCCTACGTAGCTTCACATGACTTACAGGAACCATTGCGAAAAGTGCTGGCTTTTGGTGACAGATTGGCAAACAAATATGCAGACGTACTTGATGATACCGGGAAAGATTACTTGCTGCGCATGCAAAATGCCAGCCAACGAATGCAGGTTTTAATTGGCGACCTGCTCAGCCTCTCGCGCGTTTCCACACGCGCCCAGCCGTTTACTAAAGTTGACCTAAATGTGATCATCCGTGAGGTACTTTCCAATCTAGAAAACATCATGGAGCGGACAGGTGCCCGCGTGGAGATCAGCAATCTGCCCACGATCCAGGCTGACTCAACCCAGATGCATCAGTTACTACAAAACCTGATCGGTAATGCGTTGAAGTTCCAGAAGAATGGAAATCCTCCTCGCATCAAGGTCTCTGCTGAAATCGAAAAAGATTTCTGCCGGATTTCGGTTGCAGACAATGGAATCGGCTTTGACATACAATACCTTGACCGCATCTTCAAACCCTTCCAGCGTCTGCACAACCGTGATGAATTTGAAGGCTCTGGCATGGGGCTGGCCATCTGCCGGCGTATCGTTGAACGCCACGAGGGCAATATCACCGCCACCAGCAGACCTGGTGAAGGAACTACCTTCCTTGTGACATTATCCAACCGCAATCCCAACGGAGGATCTTCCACATGAACCATGATCTAAAAATTGTTGTTATCCTTATGGCCGAGGACGATGCAGATGATCGTCTATTGGTCAAGGAGGCGTTTGCCGAGAGCCATGTAGCCAACAGCCTGCATTTTGTGGGAGACGGAATCGAACTCCTTGATTATCTACATGGACGAGGAGAGTATTCAAACCGGGATACCTTTCCATTTCCGGACCTGCTCCTGCTCGATTTGAATATGCCACGCAAGGATGGTCGCGAAGCGCTCAAAGAGATCAAAGTCGACCCACGATTGAAGAAACTTCCAGCGGTTGTGCTGACGACATCCAAGGCCGATGAAGATATCCTTCGCAGTTACGACCTCGGCGCGGCTGGCTTTATCACCAAACCTGTTACGTTTGAATCTCTGGTTGAAATCATCAAGGGGCTTGGTGAATACTGGGTGCAGATCGTCAAGCTACCTTCAAAGGATAAGAAAGGCAATACGTAAAGCGCGGAGACCACACCCGCCGCAGTTAGTACACTGCCATACATCGCCTGTCAATGTGCGATCGGTCGTTAATTTACCCCTCAGTGAGTGGATGGATTAGTAAAATGGAACAGAGCCAACTTCAAATCTTATTGATCGAAGACGATCCCGATGACGTTCTTCTATTTAGAGAATCCCTGGCAGAAGCAAGGACAGTTACGAGCAAACTCGAACTCGCTGGCACTTTGTCGGAAGGCTTGCGACGCATCCTTAACCAGCCATTTGACGTTGTCCTCCTGGATCTCAATCTACCAGACAGCCGTGGTTTGGATACATTGAGAAGTTTGCTTCATCAGGCAACGATAATTCCGGTCATAGTACTCAGCGGTTTGGCTGACGACCAGACTACCATCGAAGCGATCAGGCAGGGCGCTCAGGATTACCTGGTCAAGGGTGAAGTAACCAGCCAGATACTGGGGCGTGTCTTACAGTATGCCATCGAGCGCAAACGGAACGAAAAACAAATGCAAATTATGTTGGAAGCCATGCCGGACGGCGTGGTTGTGGTGGACTCCGCGTGGAACATAAACATTGTCAACTCCCAAACCGAGGTGGTTTTTGGCTATCGGCGTGAGGATCTTCTTGGTAAACCCATCGAAAATCTAATTTCCGAATTTAAAAGCATTGTCTCACTGGGACATCGTGATCAGGATCTCGCCGCACCTGCGATTCGCACGATCGGGCTTGGTCTGGATCTGTATGCGCAACGGAAAGATGGCAGTTTATTCCCGGTAGACATTAGCATGAGCGCAATAGAGACCGACCAAGGTCAAATGGCGATCTCTGTAATCCGCGATATAACCGACCAAAGAAAAGCGGAAGAAGAAATCCATCGTCATCTAAAGCGACTGGAGGCACTGCATGCTATTGACGAGGCAATAGCGGGGAGCATGGATCAGAATCATGTATTCAAGACGATCCTTGAACAGGGACTTCCCCAATTGAACGCCGATGCGGCAATCCTGCTTTTATATGATAAAAACAGCCAGATCCTAAACTTCGCAGCCGGGCATGGCTTTCGAACACAGGCATCACAATACACAAGTTTATCGCTGGGCGAAGGTTATGCAGGGCGTGTAGCTGCTTTACGACAAATGGCTTATATCCCGAACATACAGGTGAGTGAAACGGGTTTTTTGCGTGCATCAAAATTCGTACCGGAAGAATTCGTCTCCTATTACTGCATTCCCCTGATCGCAAAAGACGAAATCCTGGGTGTAATGGAAGTTTATTATCGCAAACCATTCGAAGCAGACGAGGGGTGGCTGAATTTTTTCAATGCACTTGGTAAACAAGCCGCCATCGCGATCGATAACTCCAACCTCTTTAAGGAGTTGCAGCTTTCCAACATCGACCTGGAAAATCGCGTCAAGGAACGCACAGCAGAGTTAAACCGCCTCAATCTCGAACTGGAACACGCGAACCGCGCCAAGGATGAATTCCTGGCGACTATGAGTCACGAACTTCGCACACCGCTCAACAGCATTCTCGGCTTCTCTGAATACCTGCTCGAACAGAGGCGTGGTCCACTCAACGAGAAGCAGGAACAATATATTCAAATGATTTCTTCCAGCGGTAGTCACCTGCTGGTTTTAATTAATGACATTCTGGATGTCTCCAAGATCGAAGCCGGAAAACTAAATATCCACCCGGAAATCATATCAGTTACGGAAATTTGCGAATCCAGCCTCAATTTCATTAAAACTGAAGCCATCAAGAAATCCATCTCGGTCGAGTTCATTAACGACACATCCACTACCACCATGCGTGCCGACCCGCAGCGATTGAAACAAATTCTCGTCAATCTGCTCAACAATGCAGTCAAATTCACACCCGAAAAAGGCAGGGTTTCGCTCGAGGTGAAAATTTCTGCCGAAAGGGAGCAAATCCTATTCTCCGTAAGCGACACTGGGATTGGCATCAAGCAGAATGATTTGAATAAGCTATTCTCACCATTTACACAGGTGGACAATAGTCTGTCCCGCCGGCAGGAGGGAACCGGACTCGGATTAGTGATCGTCTACAAGCTGACGGAACTGCATGGTGGCAGTATCCAAGTCGAGAGTGAATTTGGAAAAGGCAGTCGCTTCAATGTTGTATTACCGTGGAAGCTGGATGAATCTTTGTCTCCTGAGAACAAACCGAATTCACCCGATCTAATTGATATCCGAAATCGCGCTCAATCTCCCAAACGCGATTTGATCCTGCTTGCTGAAGACATCGAATCCAACGTCATGACGATTCAAGCGTATCTGTCCGATTACGGATATGAAGTTATTGACGTTCCGGACGGGTTAGAAGCTATCGCCCGCGCAAAAGAAATTTTACCCGCCTTGATCCTGATGGATATCCAAATGCCAAAAATGAACGGCCTGGAGGCGATCCGCCAATTGCGCGCAGATTCTCGCTTCGATTCCACCCCGATCATCGCCCTTACTGCTCTCGCGATGCCAGGCGACCGCGAGCGTTGCATCGAAGCCGGAGCGAATGAATATATGAGCAAGCCGGTAAGTTTAAAGGCACTGGTCAGGACCATCGATAAGCTGTTGGCAAAATAACCTAGATAACCATTCCGTCGCTTCTTTTTATAAACTGGCCCATCCCTCTCCTGCCCTTCCACTCATCGCTGTCCACGATCATCTGCCCGCGCAGGAAAACTTTTTCGGGGTAGCCGGTCAACTCCCAGCCTTCGTACAGGTTATAGTCCGTGCGTTGATGCGACATCGTCATGCCATACTTTACTTTCTTTTCCGCATCCCAGATCACGATGTCAGCATCCGAGCCTTCCATCAATGCACCCTTTCGAGGATACAAACCAAATATCTTCGCAGGGTTCGTGCTCATATAAGCAACAAATTGATTCTTTGTGATCTGCCCTGTTCCCACACCCTTTGTCCATAACACGGGCATACGATCTTGAATACCCGGTAGACCGTTCGGGATCTTTGTGAAATCATCCTTCCCCAGTTCCTTACCGGGGATGGCGATCTCGCTTCCTTCATAGACGATGGGCTTGGTCCCGTTAAAAAAGAATGGGCAATGATCCGTGCCTATTGTCTGCAAAATACCATCAGTCAACCCTTCCCACAGACGAGTGTTATCGTTCTTCGTCCGCACCGGCGGAGAACAGATCCATTTCGCGCCATCGGGCTTTCTCAGGTCATCTTCTGTAAAGAACAGATATTGCGGACAGGTCTCCCCCATCACCTTAATGCCTCGCTCTCGTGTGTACTGCAGCATATCCACTTCACCGCCTGCGTTCATATGGACGATGTATACGCTCGCGTCCGCCGCGGACGCCATGCCTGCCACCCGCAAACCAGCCTCGACTGCGCCCCAGGCAGGTCTGGTCAACGCGTGCCATTCTGGTGAAGTATGCCCTGCTATTAAGGCTTGTTCTGTCAGCGTATCAATGACATCTCCGTTCTCGCAATGCGCCATGACCAGCATTCCGTTGTCCCTGGCGATCTGCATTGCCTTGAAGATGCTCCCGTCGTCGATGCGGAGGCGTCCGTTGTATGCGGTAAAGACTTTGAGGGTTTGAATTCCCATTTTCATCAAAGATGGAATCTCTTTTGCGATTCTCTCATTGAACTGCGTCAGGTTCATATGGAAGGAATAGTCAATTGCGGCCTTTTCGGCTTTCTTCATCCACAGGTCCGCAGAAAATTCAAAACCCTTTTCTTCAAGCACAACAAAGTCCATGACTGTTGTGGTCCCGCCGAATGCCGCGGCTTTATGACCTGTATAATGATCGTCAGACGAAACAGTGCCAAACATGGGCAGGTCGAGATGCACGTGAGGGTCGATGCCGCCAGGCATGATGAGTTTGCCTCCTGCATCTATGATGTCCGCGTTAGGGTGTTGGAGTTTGTTGCCGATTTGCACGATGGTTTCCCCTTCGATCAAAATATCTGCTTCGATAGTTTCGGTGGCTGTCACCAGAGTGCCATTCTTAATCAGAATCGCCATTGGCTTGCTCCTTCGCATCGTATGGCTCTTGCATATCCTTTATCCCCAGCAATGCAATCAACACCTCAGGTGGAATGTCGGCTTCGGGAAGACCAGCAGTATAGAGTTGTTGGTTTTCAGCACGTTCTCGCAGGGATCGCCAGAGAAGTTGACGTTCATCTCCATTCACTACAAGATCATTTAGTGATTTTGATTTCAATAAGTATTCCCCCGTTGTGTATAGAAATGTCAATCGTTTCCACCTATCAGACTTGACTGGCTCGTTCATTTTTTCCAATGCGCCGATCTGGATTTTGTAATATTCCTCTTTCGCGCGCGGATGATCTGCTTCCTCTTTGAGGAGTTCACCGCGAGTGGTCAATTCATGTCCGCGGACCTGGGAGATGAACTCGATCTGTCCGCCGCGATCGCCGAATGTCGATGGCTGGTAAAAAGCCAGATAGTCTACAGCTACAACTTTCGGTGCGGTTCGAAGCGGGATGCGGTACCATCCGAGAAGCCTCGCGATTTCCAGATCACGCGGAGTTGGGAGCAGGCAGACGAGGATCAAATCTGTTGGCTTGAGCATCGTCTGTATTATAAACAATCGGGCGAGGAAATCCTCGCCCGATTGTTTATTGTTTGGTTCCGCATTCGTCGCAGAATTTTGCACTCATGTCTATTTTCGCGCCGCAGTTTTTGCAGAATTTTTCAGCGGCTAATAGTTTGCCGCATTCCTGGCAGAATTTTCCACCGCTTGCCTTTGCTCCGCAATGCGGACATGTGGCAATGATGTCTTGTTTGAATTGATCGGCAGAGACGTAATCGACCTGATTGGCTTTTTCGCGCACATCGGCGACCGCGGCTTGCACTTGGATGGAGGACATTTCTTCCTGCATATCTGGTGCACATTCCTTGCAGAGACCGCGTTCGTTGTTCCAGCAGTCGCCATCGACCCAATGCCCCGAACGTTTGCATTTGTGAAAGTGAGGTTTGGCTTCCTTGACGGCTTCAGCAAAAGCTTTGTCATGCGCCTTCTCCCATCCTGCCGAACGGACTCCGCGCGCTACGTTCGCGGCTTTTCCCAACACGCCTCCGAAGAGATTGTTAGCGGCATCAAGAACATTCGTCGCGGTTCCCAGCGCCGACGCTTGAAATTCGGTTTGATAACCGTTGCCGCAGCGATCACAAAAGAATTCGAATTGGAAACCTGCATCCGTACTTAAGTCACGATAGTTTCGAGTGAATTGAATAAGTGCCATGAGACCTCCGCAAAATCTTCAAAGGGAGCCACACTTTATGGATTACAACACAGATAGAGAAGGAAAAGTTACATCCAACCTACCAGAAGAAACTTGTATAGAAAACTCAGGACGAGGTCTTTCGCCTCGCCCTGATAATCTTTATGCGATTCCAACTTCACTATTGAACTCAACGATTAACTCATCGATCTCGTTTGCCTGTTTCTGGACATCGGTCCAGTAATTCGGTTCATACCATTGTTGTTGGATTTCTTCATACGTGCGTCCTTGTTGCTCAACCCAGGTATAGTATTTCAGATTATGCACGCGTCGTTTATCGGTGTAGCGGAGTTCGAGCATGTTATCAGTTGATTCGCCGTGCAGGTAGCGGGCCAAGTCTGCGGCGGCGTTCAATTCAGAATATTCACCAAACTCCTGATGCATTTCGTGAAGGCGCGAACGATAGAGTTCCATCGAGTCGGTCAACATGGTGACCATAATATCGTTCTCGTCCATTTCGTAATATTTTGCAGTCTTGATACAAGACAATACATTTGAGATGCCAGAGAAACCCAGCAGATCGAGATTGGAAATAACAGATTCGGGAACGCCTTTCTCAACAAGGTGGGCACGTCCATTTTCTTCGTTGAAAAGGCGGGCAATGTTGACAACGGCGTTATCGTCAATCGCGGTAACCACATCCGTGTTCTTCACGTTATGCACCCACGGCACGTGTTTGTCGCCGATGCCTTCGATTCGATGCGCGCCAAATCCGTTTTCGAGCAGTGTCGGGCATTGCAATGCCTCACTCGCGACGATCTTGCTGTCGGGGAAAAGTTGTTTCAGATAATCGCCGCTGGCAATCGTCCCTGCCGAGCCTGTGGCGGATGCCATACCGCGGAAGCGGTCATTCGGACGCATGACCTGCTCGAGCACTTCTGCCATTGCGTGCCCCGTGACTTCATAATGCCACAGGTAATTACCCATCTCTTCAAATTGATTGAAGATCATCAAGTCTTGTCCTGATTTTTTCAACTCCCAACATTTATCGAAAATCTCCTTCACGTTCGATTCGGAACCAGGCGTTTTGATCGTCTCGCCCGCAACCTTTTCAAGCCATTCGAACCTTTCCTTGGACATACCCTCAGGCAAAATCGCGATGGACTCACACCCCAGCAAAGCGGAGTCGTATGCGCCGCCGCGACAATAGTTCCCTGTGGAGGGCCAGACTGCTTTCTGGGTCGTCGGGTCAAACTGACCTGTGACCAGCCGCGGCACTAGACAGCTAAACGCCGCGCCGACCTTGTGCGCTCCCGTTGGAAACCATTTGCCAACGATGGCAATGATGCGCGCGGGGATCCCTGTCAACGAAGAAGGAAGTTCCAGATAGTTGACTCCGCCGAAAGTCCCGCCTGAAGCGGTGGGCTGATTGTGCCAGTTTATACGAAATAGGTTGCGCGGATGAATGTCCCAGAGTCCGATATTTTTCAATTCATCCTTGATCTTGGAAGGAATCTTCGCCGGGTCTTTCATTTGTGCGTATGTGGGAATAATAATATTGCGTTCTTTGGCTCGTTTGATGGCATTCGCACGGCGGGATTTTTCGATGGTCAGGTCAATTATTGTCATGGTTTCTCCTTGATGCACTTATTGTAGCGTACAACAATTTCAGTCACAATATGAGTTTACGCTCAAAATAACAACGGAGAATGACCAGTATCCTATTACTATTACGAGTGTTAGGGTGTATTGTACTTGTCATGTCAAATCAACGAGGAGATATTATGAAATCTGCAACAACAGGCACTTTATCAGGCTGTATCGTTTGGTTCATTTTATTTGGGATACTCAGTTTATGCGTTTTCACAGTTGTGATGATAGGTGGTGGAATCTCAGCCACAAGCGGGCTGGCGGTTCGCACCGTTGCGCCAATCGTCTGCCCTGAGAACACAACAACGAACATTCGCACCTATGCCACGACATCTACGGATGAATTCGGCAACAGACAGCCTTCCACTGGGTATGTCCTGCAATGCCTGGATTCAGATGGAAACGTTGTAAAGGAAGATCCTGTCGCTTATGCTTTTATCTGGATGGGCATCCTTGCCGTGATCGGTGTTGTTATTGCCGGTTTGCTTGCTTTTGTATTCGCCGCCCCGGCGGGTATATTGATCGCAAAGTTAATCAACCGCATGAAAAAACCGAACGTGGCTCAATACATAGAACCAAGATAATTTAAGGAGTCTGTAAACTGAATTTAATGTATCGCAGTTAATTGGGTGTATGATGTAAATAAGAGAAAGGAGGTACCCATAGAAACACCACCTGACATTTTTACCTACGGAAGGACCGGGTTGCCTTAAGCTGGACGAAGCTCGGCTTTGTTACCAGACGTTCTCCTAACGATAGGAAGGCGCAGTTCCCCCGCTCCTTTCAGCCATCTTAATAGTAAGACTTATTCGACGGATGGGTGTTCCTGTAACAAGGTTCCCCATTCGTCTTTTTTTATGGCAGCGCTCTGCGAATGCGGTCCAATCCCTGTTTGAGAATTTTGCGCGACGTGCCGAAGTTGATGCGGGTATGACCTTTCCCATCACTGCCAAATATTTTCCCCTCGCTTAATGCCACCTTGGCATTTTTTATGAGATATTTGTAGGGGGAGCCTTTAATTCCTGTTCGCGTAAAATCGAGCCAGCCCAAATAAGTGGCTTCTGAGATGGTTGTTCTCACATTGGGCATATTCTCTGTAATGTATTTCACGAGGAAATCCCGGTTCGCGGTCAGGTAGCGGCGTAATTCTCTCAACCAGCCGTCACATTGACCGGAGAACGCAACCTGAGCAGCATGCAATCCCATGCTGTTCACATGCAGACGCAAATGTTCCACTTCTTTTTTATACCGCTCACGCAACTCCTTATTTTGGATGATTGCAAAGCCACAGAACAAACCAGGTACATTAAACGTCTTCGAAGGCGATACGAGTGTAATTGTATGTTTTGCGATCTCTGGCGAGAGTTTCGCCATTGGGGTGAATTGATTGCCGCCAAGCAACAGTTCTGAATGAATCTCATCGGAAACGATCACGACGCCGTTCTCAATACAAAATTCAGCCATACGCAACAGGTCTTTATGAGAAAAGATGATACCGAGCGGGTTATGCGGATTGCATAATAGGAACATGCCCGCCTTCTTCACCTGTTTTCTAAAAACATCCCAATCGATCTCGTAGTGCAAAATGTTCCCGTCCACGCTTTTAACGAGTGGAACATCGATTTGCGGAATACCGATATTGTTTTTAACCTCATGGAACTCGTTAAACACCGGCGTCTGAATGAGCACCCCCTTCTTCAGTGAACAGAACACTCGCGCCGCCACGTTGAACCCGCTTACGATGCCCGTCACAGTGACCACAGACTCAGGTCTCACTTTCCATTGGTATAGATGGTCCATGCGGGCGGCGACCGTCTCGCTCAAGGATTTTGACGGGATCTCATAACCAAGTACGCCTTGATCCACCACCCGATGAAGTTCATTTAGAATAGGTATTGGAGCTGGAAAATCCATATCTGCCACCCACATGGGAAGCACATCTTTTGGATAGTAAGTCCATTTGTTCAGAATATTCAGGTTGCGGCGGTTTGGGGTGGCATAAAAACTGTATTTCATAGTCTCTGTTATTTTTTAAATGCAACGATCATCCCGTCTCGCATGGGGGTTAGTGAAACGATCCAATCAGGATCGGTCGTTATCATCTTCGTGAATTCGCGGATAGCTTCCGTGGTCTTTTCGCGGTCGTTCGGGTCGAGGATCTGTCCATGCCATATCATGTTGTCAATGATGAGCAATCCGCCTGAGCGTAATTTCTCTTTGATATGAGGCAAGGAAGTTGGATATGCATCCTTATCAATATCGTTGAAGATGATGTCAAACGGACCGCTCGTCTTGCGAAGAGTCTCAACCGCCTCCGCTATATGGAACTTGACGACATCGTCGCTCCCCAACGCGGACAAATGTCCTTTCGCACGCTTCGACAGATCATCGTCCCAGACGGTGTGGTGCACTACCCCTCCCCCATT
Source organism: Anaerolineae bacterium (assembly GCA_003484265.1). Taxonomy (GTDB): domain Bacteria; phylum Chloroflexota; class Anaerolineae; order Anaerolineales; family Villigracilaceae; genus Defluviilinea. Next base: position 13,521 of record DNDO01000049.1, on the reverse strand, counting down.
TTCTTTCACTGCCTTTGCAAACCATGCCGTTGAATAGCCATATCCTGATCCCAGTTCAAAGATGGATTTCGCCCCGATCATTCTCGCGAGTTGGTAACAATAATATCCGCATGCAGGACCGATGATCGGGAAACCTTTTTCTTTTGCATACTCCTCCATCCTTTGAATCTCTTCTTCGCGCGGGGGAATGAGAGTTTCTAAATATTCCTGCGTTTTGTCGTAATCTATTTTAGACATGTCATTCTCCTCATATTTTTGTACTACGGGCGGGGTGACCAAGCCCTACTATCATTATTTCAATATTTCCAAAGCGATCGGCAAAGTCTTCTCCGCCCACATGGCATACATTTTACCTGATGGATGCAATCGATCCGAAGCAAGCAAATCAAAATCGTCCATTGCCATGCGGGAGATGAGGGTTACATTCACATAATATACTCCCGCCGATTCAGATTCTTCAAGGTTGACGGCATTGAACTCGTCGATTTTTTTGCTGATGGGTTCGGTGTCCTGACTTCCTGCAAAAGGAGTAAATCCCCAATCAGGAATGGACAACACTACCACTCGTTCCGGGTCACCACCCGCATATTCGATGGCTTTCCCGAGTATAAAACGGAAATCTTCGCGATAACCGTCCACGGGATAGCCGCGGTACTGGTCATTGACACCTATTAATAACGTGACCATGTCATACGATCCCTCCGGAGGAGTGGCTTGGATTCCTTCCCAAAGTTCGTTGACCGTCCAGCCTGTACGGGCGATGATGGTTACATCCGAGTAAATACCATTCCCTTCAAGTAATTTCTCGAGTTGGTTGGACCAACGGTCCCGTTCAGGGACTTTTTCACCTATGGTATACGAATCACCCAGTGCAAGATATCGAATCTTCGGCATGGAAGTAGTCTCCTGATTGAGCATGGGAACCGATGTTTCGGTTGGCAACGAAGAGGCGGTTGTGCAGGAAGTCAACAATAGAGCGATGAGTAAATAAAGGCTTAAATCCATGAGATTATATTCCTTAATCGAGTACAAGACGGATGTCAATTAGCATACTAAGATCAGTAGGATGATGGCGAGTATAAAACCAAATACTACCAACCTACTCTTTAGAATGTCCTTCTTATAAGCTTTCATATAACTGGAAATCTCAAAATCATCTTCATAGATACCAAATAAAGTAGGGTGGCGCTTTGTAATCCCCAACCATCCAGCAAATTCAATCGATCCTATTTCAAATGCAACCTTTTCTTTGCTTCTGCGATAGGAAAATCCTGCATAGAAACGTAAGTCTTCGCCAACAGTGTTGTCATACTCTTTCAAAGCGCCAGCCAAATCCGATTGACGGGTGAAGATTTCATAAAACGATCCAATGGAGGCGATACCGAGATTGATTAGATCTCCAGTACTCTCAAATCCATGAGCTGCATCACCTATAAGCAGCACGTTGTTTAAGTGGAAAGTTGGCGCATAAGCTTGCTCAAACTTACCGGCATATCCGGCTTCCCAGGCTGCATCCAATTCCTGTTTTGATTCCACAAATCGACCAAAATAACTCTCGTTCAAATACTTGAGGCGGGGAAAACTCACGTCTGCGCCATATTTGATTAGGATGCTGATCTCTTCCTCTGGTTGCCGCATCCCTGTAGTCACTATGCGGAATTTTTCAGAGGGGTGATCGGCCAGATTGTCGACAAAGACATTTGATGCCAGGAAGCGATTCCCCCCAGAAAATTTTTCACGCATGACACCCTCTGATGGGAGACGATAGGCATACCAGTTGTCTAAAAATGTCAAACTGAACTGGTTTTCTTCAAATTCTGGATGTGCCTTTGCCATAAGTCCGCGAGTTTGACTGTTGATGCCATCTGCACCCAACAGGAGATCGAATGGGATCTCCCCCAAATTTGATTCCCTGCAAACATTACCCTGGAAGTCTATACTTTCAACACGGGCATTGAAATGAATCGGGATTCCTAATTCAACCATCCGCTCATAAAGCTTTGTGATGGCATGATTTCTCCAGTGGGAATACACCCCCTCTCTCGAAGATGTAAACCTGAATTCCCTGCCAAAAATTCGTTTATGTATGACCACACCGAAGAATTCAGACCGCTGTGAACTGATCCCTTCCCAGACACCGATCTCTTTTAGAATTTTTATCGAAGCGGGGGAAAACACGATCGGAAATGTAAAGCCATGGGTTCGAAGGAAACTCTCCTTTGATTGACGTTCAAGCAGGATGACTTTCTTGAAATGTTGCTTAAACATCAACGCGGCAACCATTCCAACGGGACCCGACCCGACGATTACCAAACTAGTTGGCTTTTTCATTGTCATTTATATGACCTTTTTTGAGTTTTCATTTAGATAATTATGATATAAACTATAATAAAGTAATCTCCATTGGGGTAAATCCTATCAGTTCCCTGCTCGGCGCAAATGCTGGAACCATCGTGAGAGAATCTTCGATATTCATAAATTATTCATCCCAACACTATATTTCAAACTTTCCTGATGCACCACCAAGTGCTTATCCATGAATAATGTCAAAGAAGGCCACCCCAACCATGGCGAACCAAGTTGATAAGCTGCGTTCAGCTTAAATTACCTATGCGGATTGGCGGCGGATCAAGTTGTACAAGGCAAGCACGAGCATGGCACCTGCCGCGATCCATGCACCGGTGACTACTAGAGCAGGTGTCTGCTTAACTGCGATGCCGATAAATGCCCAGACAAGGACGAGCAGATAGCCTGCGTCCCGCCTCGTAAATGCCATGCCAAAACCGAGGATGGACGCGACCGCAAGCATGATAACCGCCCAGATCGGCTCTGAGATACCCAGGCCGTTCCAGTTGACAAAGGACAACCAGGCTGTGATGTTTGCGACAGTAGCTACGGTAATCCAGCCGAGATAGACGCTGAAGGGCAAATCAACCGACCACCATTCGGCACCTTTGGCGCCAGAGCGGTTCACATCGAGACGCAGGTAGCAGGCGATGAGCAGTCCCAGCAAGGACAGCATGAAGATCACGCTCAATCCAAAATAATTGTAGTGCCACATGAATAACCAGCCTGCGTTGGCAATATTGCTCAGGGCAAATAAATAACCAAGTCTGCGTAGACGGGGCTTTTCCTTTTGTGCCGGCAGAGACTGGAAAATGGAAAATGCGATCCAGCCGGCGAAGATGAAGAACCAGATTAAAAATACATAACCAGCGGGGACGAAAAACACTTCGAAGCGGTCTGAAATTTCGCCTGTGTTCTGTCCGTTGAGGGGCAAAGCAGAGGCCAGGATGTTAATCGTCAGCGCAATGATGACGGTAACAAGATTGGTGATTTGTCGTAACGTGTCTTTCAATTTATTTCTCCTATTATGCTTCGATTTACAAAGCTTTGATCTTCAACCATAAGGCTGGAACTTTTCTTAGTTTGCTCAATGCGGATAAATTCGCTCTTTGCGTAAATACATCATAGTCGTTCTTTTCGATCTCATCCAAGATACCCTGATAAAAAACGGATGCGGCGCCGATGGCAAATTGTCCTTCGCGTTCAAGCATCTTTACGCCTTCCCATGAATCTTCATAAAGCTGACGTGTACGTTCGATCTGGAACTTCATGAACTGTCGCCAGTTGTCGGTGACATGCCCCTCAACGATATCCTGTTCACGAATACCGTAGTAGGCGAGTTCTTCACGCGGCAAATAGAGCCGTCCATTTTGGAAGTCCTCCCCCACATCGCGCAGGATGTTGGTCATTTGGAGGGCGACACCGAGTTTGATCGCGTACGGAACTGCTTTATTGCTGTTGAAACCAATTATGTACATGCTCATCAATCCAACCGTAGATGCCACACCGTAGCAATATGTGGCAAGCTCTTCGAAGGTTTGATACCGGGACTGGGTCAAGTCGCGGTTGACGCCGTCTATCAATTGAAGGGCATAGTGCCGGGGAATTTGGTAACGGGATAAGGTATCAGCCCATGCAGCGGCAACCAGATCCCCGTCGAGAAAAGAGGCGTGCTCCACCATCCCACGCCAGTAATCGAGTTGGGACTCTCGCGTATCGTCCGTGGACGTATCCACAATGTCATCCACTGTGCGGCAAAAGGCATACAAGGCGCGAACGGCTAAACGTTTCTCTTCTGGGAGGAGCGAGGATGCAAAATGGAAGGATTTGCTCTGTCTCGCCGTGATCTTTTCGGCGAGATTGTAGGCTTTGCGAAGTGCGGCATCGCCAGCCCAATATGAAAAGAAGGGGCGGGTTGATGAGTGCGGGATTTTCCCCGCCAAATCGAGTAGTTGGTTTTCCCATTTCGCTTGTACCTGCATTTGACCTCCAAAGGTAGAATTGATTCATTGTACATGTTTTGTGTTCTTTTGTCAAGATAATCTTGACAAATTCTGTGCATTGTGTATAATGCTTGAAATGACACCCAACCCCTTTCCTAAAACGAGAGAGGGGAGCTAAGGAAGAAACATGAAAAAACGAACTGCAATCGTGATCGGGGCAGGCATTGGCGGGATTGCCACTGCCGCCCGCCTCGCCAAAAACGGATATGACGTGACAGTGCTCGAAAAGGAGGCGACCCCTGGCGGGCGCGCCAACCAGATCGTACGCGACGGTCACCGCTTCGATATTGGTCCAACCCTGTTCTTGATGCCCGAAATTTGGGAGGAAACCTTTGCCTCCCTCGGCGAGAAAATGAATGACCACCTCGACCTGCGCCGCATCGACCCCACATATAAAGTCCATTTTATCGACGGCTTGAAATTGGAGTTGACGTCGGACATCGGAAAAATGCAGGAACAACTGGAGAAGGTTGAGAAGACCGCCTTCACGGGCTTCCTGAATTACATCGCGGAAGGCGGCAAACATTACAAGGTATCCGTTGAGAAGTTTGTGGGGCGCAATTTTTACAACATCTTCGAGTACCTATCACTGCGTAATCTGCCCCTCATATTCAACCTCAAAGCATTACAGAAACATTTTGCCAATGTCGGTAAATACTTCAAAGATGAAAGGCTCAAAGCAGCATTCACTTTCCAGAATATGTATCTTGGTCTCAGCCCTTACGATGCGCCTGCCACATACTCCCTTTTGCAATACACGGAATTAGCCGAAGGTGTTTGGTACCCCATGGGCGGGATGTACGCGGGCATTCAGGCGTTGGTCAAGGTTGCTGAAAAACTGGGTGTCAAGTTCATCTACAACTCACCTGTAAAACGTATGAAAGTTGCAGGTTCAAGAGTTGAAGGTGTTCAGTTAAATGATGGACGAGAATTAACAGCCGACATCTTCATCGGCAATGCAGACCTGCCCTATATTTATAAAGAATTATTGCCCGATGTAAATGAATCAAAAAAACTCGAAAACAAACTCTACACCTGCTCCACGATAATGTTCTACTGGGGCGTGGACAAGGAGTATGAACAGATCGCGCATCACAACGTATTCCTCGGCGGCGATTACAAGGCTTCGTTTGACCGAATATTCGAGGATCACACATTACCTGATGTGCCGTCTTTCTATGTCCATGCGCCAACACGCACTGATAAAGCCGCCGCTCCAAAAGGTCAGGATACTCTCTACGTGTTGATGCCTGTCGGTCACCTTGATGCACGCAGTGAACAGGACTGGGATGCGCTGGTAAAACGTGCTCGCGAAATCGTGTTCAAACGCCTCGCTACGGAATTAGGCGTGGATGATCTCAGAGAACATATCAAGTTCGAGATCGTGTATCAACCCAAAGTTTGGAAAGAACGTTTTAACCTTGAGAAGGGCTCTGCGTTTGGTCTCAGTCACAACTTCTTGCAGGTTGGCTATTTGCGTCCGCAGAACCGTCATAAGAAATATAAAAATCTCTACTTCGCTGGTGCGTCCACCCATCCAGGCACGGGGCTTCCCATCGTGCTGTTATCTGCCCGCCTGACGACCGAGAGAATCCTCAAAGAAAAAGATACAATATCGGTTCAAAATATGGCAAATGCGGTTGCTGCCGCACGCGTCTAAACTCAAATAATTGGAAAGATAAATGATAATCAGCCAGACACCCACCTACAATATCAAAGTCGTGCTCAACCAAACGGGCATTGCCGCCGACACACTACGTGCATGGGAACGCCGCTACGGTCTCCCCGTTCCACAGCGCACATCAGGCGGGCATCGCCTGTATTCCGATCGCGATATCGCGACGATCAAATGGCTGCTCGCAAAACAGGAGGAAGGACTTTCGATCTCCCGCGCAGTAGACTTGTGGAACGAAACCATCGCTTCGGGTACAGACCCTCTGGCTGATTCGCAACCAAAAAACAATATCCCTGTTGACAACTTGAACATCGAAGCCTTGCGCAGAGAGTGGCTGACTGCTTGCTTCAACTATAATACGGTCGCCGCGGAACAAATATTGAATCAGGCATTTGCCGCTCATTCCATTGAGATAGCCTGCACAGAGATCATCATGCGCGGATTATACGAAGTCGGTGAATACTGGCACAAAGGCTCGGCGTCCGTCCAACAGGAACACTTCGCATCGGGCCTCGCCACACGCAGGCTCGAAGCACTCATAAGCGCAACCCCTTCTCCAACCCGCAACGAGACCATCGTGCTTGCCTGCCCGCCTAATGAATGGCACGCCTTCCCATTGTTACTGACCAATCTCTTATTACGAAGACGCGGCTGGAATGTGGTCTATCTTGGCGCAAACGTACCGACAGCCCGCATCGATGAAACGGTCAAAACCACCAAGCCCAAACTGGTTGTGCTCTCCGCGCAGACCCTGGTGAACGCCGTCCACTTGCGCGAGATGGCGCGAACACTAAATAAAAAAGGGATTCAATCAGCATTTGGAGGCAGGGTTTTCAATGACATCAACGGACTTGAAAAACGGATCCCTGCCCATTTTCTCGGCAACAGCATCGGAAGTGCTGTCCCCGCCATCGAAAACCTGATCGTAAACTCTGTCCCTATGGTAAAAGAGGAAACCGCCAAAAACGGTACCCTTCTCCTCGCAGATGAATTTCATCAACACAGAACTCAGATCGAAACCACCTTATCCCACATTATTGCATCGCAGGGTCAATCCATCGACTTTCTCGACACTGCCAACCAATTCCTCGGCGACAGCCTGATCGCAACCCTCAAACTCGGCGATATCAATTTTCTCTCCACAGACATGCAGTGGTTGAGCAACTTACTCATCACCCAAAACGTATCCACCGCCATATTACCGATCTACCTGGAAATGTACGCCGTCTCTGTTAAAGGAGTGATGAATGAAGATGGAAATGAAATAAGCGACTGGTTGACTCTCGAGTCCCAAAAATTCGCCTAATCGAAAAACACTTTCTATTTACATAAACCAATAAGCAAAAGGAGCTATATTAATGCCTGTCCAAACCGATCAAACTTTCTCAAAACTTCGACGATTCAACCTGATCATGGGATTCTTACATTTGATTCAGGGAGTATTTATGTGGGTCGTCAGCAACGATACTACCTACCCTGTATTTACGAACTTCCTTAGTTTCAATACATCCACCTTCTCACTTTCCCCAGTGGCTGACCTGTTCTACGAACTGCCTCTCGGTCCATCGGTTGCCATCTTCCTGCTGCTTTCCGCTATCGCCCACTTCTATCTTTCCACCATCGGTTACACAAGCTATGTGGAAAACCTACAGCAGGGAAAAAATCCCATTCGTTTTTACGAATATGCCCTTAGTTCATCTCTTATGATTGTACTAATAGGCATGCTGGCGGGCGTCTGGGATTTGGGCGCCATCATCCTTATGTTTGGATTGAATGCCATGATGAACCTGTTCGGCTTATTGATGGAGAGCCTTAATCAAGGGAGAGCAAAACCGGATTGGTCGCCATTCACTTTCGGCTCGATCGCTGGAATTATCCCCTGGCTGGTGATATTCATCTACTTCTTTGGCTCCATTGCATCCGGCGGGGAAGCCAAGCCGCCTGCCTTTGTGTACGCCATCATCCCAACCCTGTTCGTGTTCTTCAATACTTTCGCAGTCAACATGTACCTGCAATATAAAAAGGTCGGACCATGGAAAAACTACTTATATGGAGAACGGGCTTTCGTAATTCTCAGTTTGGTTGCAAAAACAGTATTAGCCTGGATGATCTTTGCTGGCACGCTGGCACCGGTATAGGAAGAATCTGACGTACAAAGTGAAAAACAATATGCGCAATGCAAAAATCGTATCCGCTCTGGGTGTGCTTGCAATGGCTGCCGCCCTGATTTATGGCTTCATCGTGGGTGACTTTTTCGCCGAAGGAAAACAGTTGGCATCCATGCCCTGGGGCATCGTCTCACTCGTAGACTTATACACGGGCTTCGTGCTTTTCTCAGGATGGATCATCTTCCGCGAGAAATCCCTGCCTGTGGCGATCGTATGGACAGCTGCCGTGATGATCCTCGGATTCCTCGCGGGCAGTCTCTACGCTTTCATTACCCTCCAAAACAGCGAAAACGACTGGCGCAAATTCTGGCTGGGAAAGCATGCGTGACAAAACACGCGAACTGATGGAGGAACTCCGCTCCGTCACCAATGGAGTTGGCGTACTGGATACCATCCTGCCGCCGGTTTTATTTTTGTTATTAAATGGACTAGTTGGTTTCCAAGCCGCAATGTACGGAGCGCTCGGTACAGCAATCGTGATAGCCATCATGCGCTTGCGCCGCAAACAATCTCTAATGTATGCCCTTGCAGGCATGGGAAGTGTCGCGCTGGCATTTGCACTCGCGCTTCTGCTCGGACGTTCTGAAGGCTACTTTCTCCCGGGCATTGTCAACGGAGGAATCACGATCGCGCTTGCACTGGTCAGCCTGCTTATCCGCAAACCCATGGTGGCATGGACAAGCTACTTCGCCCGCCGTTGGCCCCTGGAATGGTATTGGCATGCCCAGGTACGTCCTGCTTATACTGAAGTCACTCTGGTATGGACTGTCTTTTTCACACTTCGTTTGTGGTGGCAGGTGACGCTCTTTCAAGGGCAGGACACAAGCCAGTTGGCGATGGTCAACGCATTGACAGGCTGGCCTGCGACCATCGTCCTGCTCATCGTCAGTTACATCTATGGGGCCTGGCGGCTTGTCACTCTGAGTGGTCCCAGCGTGGAAGAGTTCAAAAACGATTCCCCCGCCCCATGGCAGGGTCAAAGACGCGGGTTTTAACCCGCTTCAAAAGGAAATTTCCCATGAAGAAATCAGATCGTAATGCACTACTTACATTTCCCATCTTGATATTGATCGGCGCTTTGGTCGCCTGGGCAGGCAGCCAGAATGGAACTTCTATAGCTGGCATTCCATTATTCGCCTTGTTGGTTGGGATGGTATTTATGATCCAGTGGCTGGCATTTATCCCCGCATATTTGCGGCAAACCGAAAAATTTTTTGACCTGACGGGAAGCATCACTTATATTTCTGGAATCATTCTCGCCCTCTTTTTCAGCACAGGTGTAGACCCCAGATCAATCCTTTTATCAGGTCTTGTCATTATCTGGGCAATCCGACTCGGAACATTCCTGTTTGGCAGGATAAAAAAAGCGGGCAAGGATGATCGATTCGATGAACTCAAACCATCATTTATCCGCTTCCTAAATGTATGGACCATCCAGGGCTTGTGGGTAACGTTCACAATGGCGGCGGCGCTGGTTGCCATCACAACGACCGCCAGAAAAGAATTAGACCTGTTTGCCGTCGTTGGTTTTCTGGTTTGGGCTATCGGTTTTACGTTCGAGGTTATTGCCGACTCTCAGAAAAGTAAATTTAACGCAAATCCAGCCAATAAAGGCAGGTTCATTCAAACAGGATTATGGTCGCGATCCCGCCATCCCAATTATTTTGGTGAGATCGTCCTCTGGGTCGGCGTGTCAATAATCGCCCTGCCTGTTCTGCAGGGTTGGCAATGGATTGCCCTGATTTCCCCTGTCTTCGTCGCATTGCTTCTTACCCGCGTTAGTGGGGTTCCTCAGCTTGAGAAAAAAGCAGACAATAAATGGGGCGGACAGGAAAACTATGAGTTATATAAAAAGAGAACGCCTGTATTAATCCCGCGACTCTGATATTCAATAAGGAACTCAGAATTAGGAAAACCTATGATCATTCAAATTATGCACATAATCGCTGCCATTGCAACCATACTCACGGGCTTGTATTCTCTGATCAAGCCGACAGCCATCACAGCCTTTACCGGTCTGCAACCCGTTGGCGGACGCGGTATCACAGAAATCCGTTCAATTCTCGGAGGCGTGTTCATCGCTTTGGGAGCAGTCCCGTTGGCGCTCGATGCACCTGCTGCGTATCTGATGCTTGGCATCACCTATCTCGCCATCGCCCTGGTGCGCGGGGTTTCCATGGTGGTAGATAAATCGGCGGTCTCGTCGAACATCATTAGCCTCATTGTGGAGGTAGTGTTCGGTATCATTCTGGTGATACCGGCATGACTGCGATCTGGTGGATCCGACGTGACTTGCGGCTGACAGATAACGCTGCGCTTCATTCCGCGCTCAAAGTTGGATCCGTCCTGCCCGTCTTTATCCTCGATCCAGCCTTTTCCTCCCAGTCTCCGCGTCGGAAGGACTTTCTTTACGCAGGTTTAGACGCGCTTGACAAAAATTTACGTAAACATCAATCATATCTCGTAATTCGTACGGGAAAACCGCTAAATGTATTACGTCAATTAATACAAGAGACTAATGCCAAACAGATATTTGCCGAGGAAGATTTCACCCCTTACGCCCGTAAACGGGACCTGGAAATCAAAAATCATCTCCCCCTGAGCCTCGTCAGCGGGCAAACCGTACACCACCCAAATAAAGTTCTCAAAGCGGATGGGAAACCATATACCGTGTACACACCATACTCAAAAATATGGAAGACAAAACTTCCATCAAAGTTGGAACTTTACCCTGCACCTGAAAAAATCAATACACCGTTTAAGCTCACGTCCGGGCATCTGCCGCCATTCCAAGCGGACCCCCTTTTTCCTGCGGGTGAAAAGGAAGCGCTCGTTCGGCTGGAAGAATTCCTATTCAGAAAAATTCATGCCTATGGCGAAGACCGCAACCGCATGGATCTGGATGGCACATCCTCACTTTCACCGTATCTGCGGTTTGGAATGCTCGGGCTGAGACAGGCTGTCAGTGAAGCGCGGCAGGCTATCAGTCAAAAAAAGGGGGCGGGGGCTGAAGTCTGGTTGAATGAATTGATCTGGCGCGAGTTCTATATCCAGATCCTGTATCACTTCCCGCACATTGCAAAGACTTCATTCAAATCATCGCTGGCAAATATCGCCTGGCGTAATGACCGGACTGAATTCCAGGCATGGAAAGATGGCAGGACCGGCGTGCCGATTGTCGACGCAGGAATGCGTCAACTTAAAGGTTCCGGCTGGATGCACAACCGTGCGCGCATGATTGTTGCGTCTTATTTGGTCAAAGACCTGCTGATCGACTGGCGTTGGGGCGAGGCATGGTTCCTGGAAAACCTGCTCGATGGCGACATCGCCGCAAATAATGGCGGCTGGCAATGGACGGCTGGCACAGGCACCGATGCCGCGCCCTATTTTAGAATTTTCAACCCAACCCTGCAAAGTAAAAAGTTCGACCCGAACGGGGATTACATCCGCAATTGGATTCCCGAACTGCGCGATGTGGATGCAAAGGTCATTCACGCGCCGTGGGAAAAAGGAATCAAAGCAAAAGGTTACCCTGAAAAGCCGATCATCGAGCGTGATAAAGAAAGAACATTGCAAGCGTATAAATTTTCAAAAGAAAGTGTCAAAGAATAGTTAATGGCAAAAAGTATTTCCCCAGATTTAGGGCGTGCGGCACTGCGAGCGCTCATCAAGGAAGGCTCGCCGCTGGGTCCGTTGAAAGTGATGGCATCACACATCGGCCGCTTCTTTCAAATTCCACTGCCTGGATTTCGCCCGTATGTGGTCTTTGGTCCTGAAGCGAATCGCAAAGTGTTGGTCACTGAACGCGATAAGGTTCTGTGGCGCAACACCGACCCTGTGACTGATCTATTGCGTCAAGGTGTATTAATCGTGGACGGCGACGAACACGACCTCTATCGTAAACTGATGGAGCCGCCGCTTCACCCTTCTCAATTATCTGGGTTCACATCGAAATTCATCTCCCACACGGAGAGAGTGACCTCCAAATGGCAGGACGGTGATGTTGTAGATATGCTCGTCGAGTCGCGCAAGATCGCTCTGCTCATCATCATGGACACTTTATTCAGCAAAGATGTTTGGGATGACATTCCTCTTGTCTGGACGCCCATACTCAAAGCCATCAAATACATCTCGCCGGGGATGTGGATCTTGTGGAGAAAAATGCCGCGGTTTGGATTTCGTAAACCGTTGAACGTATTGGATAAATATTTGTATGGAATTATTGCAGATCGCAGAAGGCAGAAGGCAGACAAGAATCAAGACTTGCTACAACACCTCATTGACGCCGATCTTACAGACGATATCATCCGCGACCAGATGTTAACGATGCTCATTGCGGGTCATGACACATCCACTGCCCTTCTGGCATGGGTTTTTGTATTGCTTGGACAGCACCCAGATGTTCATAAACGCGTAATCGAAGAAGTGGATTCGATGGAAAAGTCGCCATTGCTCGACCAGGTTATCAAGGAGAGTCTCCGCTTGTATCCGCCCATTCACATCGGCAATCGGAGCGTGGCTGAGGAGATGGAATTCAATGAAGGGAAAGTCCCCACAGATGAGCGTATGTTCTATTCCATCTACCTCACTCACCGGGACCCTGAAATCTGGGAGAACGCTGAAAACTTTTGCCCCGAACGTTTTGCCCGCGGGCAAAAGACACCGCCATTCGCATATGTGCCTTTCGGCGGCGGCCCACGGACGTGCATCGGTGCGGCGTTCGGTCAGGCAGAGGCACGAGTTGTGCTGGCACAATTGCTTCGCACATATAAATTTGAATTTGCCGATCACAAGATCCATCCCCACATGGGTGCAACGCTGGAACCGCGCCCTGGGGTGATGATGAAAGTAACAAGCCGTGATTGTGAGCACCGATTGGGATAAAGCAATCTATAACTCGCTGACGGCCATGGCTTCGGGCGGATGATCACCGCCTCGCGATGGCAGAGGAACATAATGACCTATTTCGGATTTTTACTTCGTTTTTTATTCTTCCCCATTCTAATTTTCCTTGCCCTCACGCTAAGGGATAACAGGAATCGTAAACAGATTCAAGGTTTTCGCAATGGACGTGCGGTATGGATCGCCATCGGCATCCATGTTTTTCTTGCGGTCGCATACACCACTCCGTGGGACAATTATCTCGTTGCGACAGGCGTCTGGTCTTACAACCCCGACCTGGTGACAGGAATTGTTCTCGGATATGTTCCCATTGAAGAATATACTTTCTTCGTAGTGGAAACAGTCCTTGCAGGATTATGGTGGTGGTTTTTGTCTCGCAGGTTATCTCCTCCTCCAACAGAGTTCAAGCCGAACAAGAGAATTGTAC
>DNDO01000253.1 GCA_003484265.1 Anaerolineae bacterium | reverse complement strand
TTGACAGGTACAACGGGAACCGACCTGAAGCGATCATTCCGCTCCCGGTTACGGACGAACCGCGTGAGCCTAATGACTTTGAACCGTTTGCCGTGGGTCAACAAGTAAGGATGCTCCGGTCACCGCATGCAGGGATGATCGGTTCGATCACGAGTCTGCCGGATGGACTCAGCAAACTTCCCAGTGGTCTCCGCGCGCATGCAGCTGAGGTGAAACTTGAAAACGGTTCCAATGCGCTTGTACCTTTGGTGAATCTTGAAGTTGTTGGGTGACAGGGTAGTAGAACAATTGAAGTTGTGAGATAATAAATTTATTGCTTGTTGAAGAGGAGAGTGGATTATGTCGATGGACAATAACTTTGATGATTTTGATGACACTTTCGAAGATGATTCCGGAGCGCCGGAGGAATCCAATAACCGTACCTTTTTGCTTATAGCAGGCGGTTTGGGTCTCCTGGTTTTATGTGCCCTCCTCGCCGTTGGCGCATACTTGATATTCAATCTAAATTCGGGACAGACGACGAATGAAGCGACAGCGCAAGCACAAGCCACGATGCAAGAGATGACGGTGCAGGCGGCATTGACGCAGACAGCCATTGGGCAGGCGCAGACTCAAACCTCGGAAGCGACTCTCGCGGCTCCTCCCACAAATACGCCTGTCATCGCTGAAGCGACAGCAACAGCAACAGAGACCCCGAATCCAGCCACAGCCACCGTAGGCGCAGCATTCACACAGATCGCCGCCTCCACGCAGACGATCATCCCCACTTCCACAGCTCTGCCGAACACCGGCTTCGCAGATGATGTAGGAATTCCGGGAATGTTCATTTTAGCGATAGGGTTAGTGATCCTGATTTTCTTTGCCCGAAGGTTGAGAGCAACCTCCACGCAATAAGTTCAATCGAAATATATAAAACAGCCCCAATGAGAAATCCTTGGGGCTGTTTTTGTGTACATTACAAAATTAGACGCTTTAAAAAATCATAAAAAGGTGTTGTATGGATATCTCCCGCCCATGAGAAGTATCTTGGTGTGAATATGGATATGATCCCTATAAGGATCAAAGCTTGTAAGAATTGCTTTTTGTGCTCCGATGAATGGTCGAGTGCAATACGATAGGAATGAAAAATGACAGTTGCAAACACCCCCCACGAAAGCATGGAAAATATCCTAGTTGTATCCAGTGAGAAAAAAGTGATTCCATAGTTCAGGTTCAAGATGAACAATACTGCGAGATAGAATCTTTTATCTTGTTTGAAGAACATCATATAACAAACGATGAGCGCAAACCAATTCATATTGAATAATGAAAAGACAGACATCGGAAGATGCCTGACGTTTAATGCCAGCCAGTCTTCCATGCTCTTCAGAAGGACAAAGCTGGAACGGGAAACCACCTCGATTTGATAGGAATTGTGGAAAATCTGAACAACCGCGAGTCCGGTCAGACCGCCAATCAAAGCGAGGAGTAAATGACGAATATCGATCGTATCCCTTATTAACCATCGCAGTATAAATATTTCGATAGCGGCAATAATAAAAATGAAATGATTTGCGGCGCCAAAAACCGTAAGGGAGAAAATAAGAGGAAAGGAATTCGTGAACAGCAAGGGAATGAGGAGTGCGAGGGTCAATCCATCTGGCATTCCTAGCCATGTAAGGATAACGGTCGTCAATGGGCTGGTAATAAGAAGGGTTGAAAATATTAAAGATACTGACGCGCCCCACCGATGAAAGACGAGAAAGGCGAATAAACTATATCCGCCGATGATAATGAGCATGCATAAAAGATTAAATGTTAGTGGTGATGTAAGTTTTAGGAAATTTGCAATGACAGGCAGAAGGAGCGTTTCCTGGAAGTAATTCCAAAAATGAATGTCTGTCCGAGTGGAAAATGGATTTTCGGACAGTCGTTGATATGGCTCCTGAGGGACGATAGCTATGCCGTTGATAACAACCACAACTAGAAAGACCAACCCCAAACCAAGAAACCAATATTTTTTGTTGCCCAGTACGAGAACCTTATCATATAAGGAACCCAGAAAGGTTGAGATCAACATTGGTTATTTCTAATGTTACAGAACCTGCGGGGCTTTATTTTACACAACGCTCTTCGCAACCTGCTCACCATAATCCAATAAAGATTTGACCATATCCGGGGTCCTGCCTTCCGCATATACGCGCAACACAGGCTCCGTCCCGGATGGACGGATCAACAGCCACGAATCATCTGCCATGATGTATTTGACTCCATCACGCTGGCTGATCTCGGACACCTTCTCGCCTCCGATCTCAGCCGGAGCCTGCTTCGTTAAAAATTCAGTCAACTCCGCTTTGGCGACGGGACGACTCAACCGCAGGTCCGTCCGTTCGTAATGGGCGGGACCAACTTCATTTAGCAATTCATTAACCAAACCATGCAGTGTTTTTCCAGATGCGGCGATCATTTCCACGAGCAATAACCCCATGGCAGGTCCATCCCCTTCAGGGATATGTCCCTTGAATGAGATACCGCCCGATTCTTCCCCGCCAATTAATACATCTTCAGACATCATCAAGTCGGCGATGTGATTGAAGCCAACAGGTGTTTCATGTAATGTCAATCCATATCGTTTTGCCAGACGATCTATCATGCGCGTGGTGGAAACAGTCCGCACGACTGCGCCGCTCATACCGCGTTTCTCCACAAGATATTTCAACGATAATGCCATGATCTTATGCGGATCAACAAACGCACCGCGCTCGTCCATCGCACCGATACGATCAGCATCGCCGTCGGTGACGACGCCGAAGTTGCCCATCCCTGAACCTACGGCGGACGCAAGCGGGTTGAGATACTTGGCAATCGGTTCGGGGTGTACACCTCCAAACCCCGGGTTCATCTCGCCGCGAATCTCAACGATCTCGCAACCCGTCCCTTGCAGGAACGATTTGATCACACCCCGCCCCGACCCATACATGGCGTCCACGACAAAGCGTTGCGGGTTTTCCGCTATCGCATCCGTGTCGATTAATGTTCGCAAGTGGTCGAAATACACGGGCAATGGATTGAACTTCTGGATCAACCCCGCTTGACGAGCTTTCTTGAAATCCATCAGGTTGGGTCCGCGCGCCTGTTCCTCGTTGTCGTTGATATACACTTCAACGCGGCGGCATTGTTCGGGAAGGGCAGAACCTCCGAAAGCACCTTTAAGTTTGACGCCGTTATATCGCGGGGCGTTATGTGATGCCGTGATCATTACACCAGCAATGGCGTTTTGAACCTTTACAGCAAAAGAAATTGCAGGGGTTGGGGCGTCCGCTTGCGAGAGAAAGACTGTATATCCGTTTGCGGCGAGAACACGCGCCACCTCACCTGCAAACCGGTCCGATAAAAAGCGCGTATCGAATCCAACTACGATTTTCCTTGGATCCGGGGACTGCTCGCCATTTCCTGATTTATCCCAGTGGTCCGATGCGACTGCATCGGCAATGGCTTGTGAGACCATGCGCAGGTTTCCGAATGTGAACGAGTCAGAGATTACGGCGCGCCAACCGTCTGTACCAAAATGTATGGGCATGAAATATCCTCTTGATTATGGGGTCAATGTTATCGTTGGCGTAGCCGAGGGATCCCAATTTGCAATTGGGGTTGCAGTGACCAATACAGTTTGGATCATCCAGCCCTCCACGCGCACTTCGTTGACGATGGTAAAGACGTGCACCCAGACAACGTTGTTTACTTCCTGCAAATCGTTGGGGACGATAGTTACTGTTGAACCGTTGCCAAGCGTTGCCAGCACTTTCCCGCCCGGCTTCTCACGTATGAACGCCCCGCCGCCCTCTGAAGCGCGGATAAGCCCGATGATGGGTGTCGGTTCTGCAGTAATCGTAAATGTAGGTGATTGTGTAGGACGTATAGTCGATTCTATTGTTGATGGGTTAGGTGTCCGTGTTGGAGTGCCGGATGGAACGCCAATAACTGCAGTAACGGGCGGGAGTGTGGATGTGTGTGTGATAGTGGGTATAAGCGGCAGGGTGGATGTCGGTTGGTTAACTGAAACAGGTTTAGGCGAGGAAAGATCCGCCTGGACCTTTATCCAATCCAGCGCGCCAGTGGAGATCCCAAGCCATGCGATCAGTAAGACGAGTGAGATTCCAGTAAACGAAATTCCGCCCAAGGAAATGGGATAAAAACGCAGGAAAAAAAGTGTGAGAATACAGAAGAAGGTTGCCCAAGCGAAATACACAAGGAAGACTTGCAAGCCTTGGGGCCAGAGGTCTGTAACTCCGCTCCCCAGACCGAATCCTGCCGCACAAACGGGCAGAAAAAAGTAATATGAAATCAACGCGCTTGGAAGATAGGGGCGTTGTTCGGAACGTACAAAAGAGAGTGTTATGAGGATCGCCCCAACAGCCAGCACAAAAAAGTCGGGCGCCCATAAGCGGCTGTGAATAAAAGCTTCATTGAAGGTGCGCGGCTGCGGGAAGATGTTGGTTGCGAAACCAGCGATAATTCCGCTGAGGAATATCAGGGCTGAACTTAGAATTAGGGCGAAAATGGTTTGGGCAGACAAGCGTCCTGCACCTGCAACGATGCCGAGCGAGATGCCGATCCATGGGGTGAGAATGGGGGACACAAGAACACCAAAGATAAGCAGGCCTTGTGAGTCAAGGAAGTATCCCAGCCCCATGATCGCGCCTGCAACAAGCGCAAAGATAAAGAGTTCGTAGGAAGGGAAGGCGCGTTTTGCAAGATGCGTGAATAATGCGGCACGTCCCTCTACATCTGTAGGGAAATACACGCGGCGTAATGCACGACGCCTTCTAGCGCGCGCAGAGATAAACTCTTGGACGGGCTCTGAGTCTGGCTGTAGTGTGTCTTCCAAATTATCCATTCGACGATTTCTTGGTTGCTATTATACAGGTATCTGTGGCAGGAAGGGGAGAACATCTCAGCTAGATTGTTTTACGCTTCGTTCTTTTACAAGGCCCGTCCATATTATTGACAGTCATTCCTCATCGGGTATAATATCGTCCGCAAGAAGGGCCGACTAGCTCAATGGTAGAGCAAATGACTCTTAATCATTTGGTTCAGGGTTCGAGCCCCTGGTCGGTCATAAAAGTTACGAAGTCTGATACTTTCTCAACATCCGGTATCAGACTTCTTCATTTAATTATTTGATTATAATTTCTAAGATTATTGTGTAAATGATGGATTCATAAAATTGGCTGATCCTGAAGTACGGAACATAGATGTATAAGGATAAATACACTATAACAAAGGAATTAAATGGCATCGTCCTGGTATGCAATACGCAGTAAGCCAAATAAAGAGGAATTCCTTGCCGGACAGCTCCGAGCGCATGGGCTTGAGGTTTATTTCCCGGTTCTTTATGTAAAACCCGCCAACCCGCGATCTAGAAAAATCCGCCCATACTTCCCAAATTATTTATTCGTTCATGTTGATTTGGATACAGTAAACACATCAGATTTGCGCTGGATGCCGGGGACTTCGGGTTTGGTCAGTTTTGATGGAAAACCTGCTTCTGTCCCTGACATTTTGATAGATACATTGAAAAAGCGGGTGAATAACGATAATCAAACTTTGCAAGATCAAACAAAAAACTTTAAGTCCGGGGATGAGGTATTGATTCAATCAGGGCTATTTGCCGGATATGAGGCTGTTTTTGATGCAAATATCTCCGGAGAAGATCGTGTGCGAGTCCTTGTGGATCTACTTCAGGGGCGGAAAATGCCGGTAGAAATTGAAGGCAGGCTAATTAAGCGTACGAACCGCCGTTAGGAAATGTCGGACAGATTTTAAGAGGCAAAGTGGGAAATAATGGCCTATTTTCAGCCTATGTAACTTTTATATACACGTATCGTCATGCCTGCATATTGTTCCTATTAGTTATTTTTCTTATTGGGCAAGTCTCTGCAAGAGCAGAGGGAGACGCATTTATGAGTATTCGCATGGAAATGGAAAAAAGCCCCTTGATTGCTGTATCTAAAAAAATCAAGAAAGCAAATTCATTGATTCCAGGCGTGAGACAATGGGGTTTGTATGTTTTGTCACTGATTGCATCTGATGCGATCATGACATTCTTTGCTTTTTCGGTGGCGTATTATTTTCGATTTGTTCTTTTTGTACGTTTTTTCGATCAGGATGCAACTGTTTCCTTTGCCACATATCAATTTTTACTTATAACAATGCCATTCCTCTGGCTTGTTATTTTTGCCATCAATGGTTTATATATAAAGGATAACCTTTTGGGTGGGACACAGGAGTATTCTAGGGTATTTCGGTCTGCGACTACCGGTTTTCTATTGATTGTCATCGCTGGATTTTTGGGTCCGAATCTCGTCATCGCCCGTGGATGGTTGTTGATGGCTTGGGCGTTTACTTTCGTTTTTGTGGTAATCGCACGATTTTTCTTGCGAAGAGGCGTCTATACGCTTCGCAAACTTGGCTTTTTCCTTACCCCTGCTGTCATAGTCGGCGCCAATCAGGAAGGTCGCTGGCTGGCAGAACAGTTACAAAAATGGGAAACCTCCGGTCTGCATTTGGTTGGCTTTGTTGATAAGAAAACCCCTGTGACATTTCCGCTTTTTAATGACCTTGTTTCATTGGGGACCGTTGAGCAGCTGGGCGAGATTATTGAACGGTATAGTATTGGGGAGGTAATTTTGGCATCGAGCGCCATCTCGACACGTGATTACTTGCTCGAAATATTCAGGAAGTATGGCGTATCGGAACGGGTCAATATTCGCATGTCATCCGGGCTCTACGAAATTCTCACTACGGGCCTTACAGTTAATGAGTTCGCTTATGTACCTCTCGTATACGTAAACAAGGTTCGTTTGACTGGAACAGATACGATTCTAAAATTCATGTTGGATTACGTACTTACTGTAGTGGGTTTAATCGTTCTATCACCATTCCTAGTGGTTATGGCTATTTTGGTTCGTATCAGTTCCCCGGGTCCTGTGATCCATAAACGGCTTGTGATGGGTTTGAATGGAAAACAGTTTAATGCATATAAGTTCCGGACCATGTTCGTTAACGGCAATGAAGTATTGAAGGAACACCCTGAATTGCGGGATGAACTTGCCAAAAATCACAAATTGAAGGACGATCCTCGAGTCACGAAGATTGGTGCCTTTCTTCGGAAGTTCAGCCTGGATGAACTTCCGCAATTGTTCAATGTTCTAAAGCGAGAGATGTCACTGGTAGGTCCTCGTATGATCTCGCCACAGGAGGTGTCCATGTATAAGCAGTTTGACATGAACCTGCTTACGGTTCTTCCTGGCATCACCGGCGTCTGGCAGGTCAGCGGACGTTCGGATATTTCTTATGAAGATCGGGTGCGCCTTGATATGTACTATATTCGTAATTGGAGCATCTGGTTAGATCTCCAGCTATTGTTCCAAACAATCCCAGCAGTCCTTAAAAGTCGCGGGGCATATTAATTCTATTTATAAGGAAAGATAAAAATATGACAAAAATATTGGTGACCGGCGGAGCCGGTTTCGTCGGTTCACATGTTGTGGACTTGTTTCTGGAGAAGGGTCACGAGGTCGTAATCCTCGATGACCTTTCAACTGGTCGTAAGTCCAATCTAAATCCTAAGGCTAAGTTCTACAAAATGGACATTCGCAGTCCTGAGGTCCGAAATGTTTTTGAAGCGGAAAGGCCGGATTATGTCAGTCACCACGCGGCACAGATGGATGTCCGCCGTTCAGTTGCCCAACCCTTATTCGATGCGGATGTCAACATTCTAGGCTCCATCAATATTATTGAATGCGCAAAGGAATTCGGTGTAAAACATTTTGTCTATATCTCCACTGGTGGGGCAGTATACGGTGAACCTGAACGTGTCCCATGCGATGAAATGCACCCGATCAATCCTATTTGCCAGTATGGTGCCAGCAAGCACACGGTGGAACATTACCTTTTTATGTATCAAATGAATTATGGATTGAATTACACAGTATTGCGCTATCCAAATGTGTATGGTCCCCGTCAAGACCCCCATGGAGAAGCTGGGGTTGTGGCGATTTTTACAGGAAAAATGCTTGGCAGGGAGCCCGTTGTAGTTAATGGCGATGGCGAGCAAACACGCGATTATGTGTATGTAGGTGATTGTGCATATGGCAACTATCTTGCGGTGACCGTTGACCATCCGTCTGGTATCTATAATCTTGGATGGGGTCGCCCGACATCTGTAAACGATATATTTAATACGCTGGCGAAAGTGACTGAGTACCCGAACCCGGTTCAGTACGGTCCCGCGAAGATCGGTGAGACGCGTCATATCTACCTGGATGCGGCTAAAGCCAAAAGAGAACTGGGTTGGTCACCAACAATTACGCTTGAAGAGGGTCTTGAAAAAACAGTGGCTTATTTTAAGGAATCGGAGCAAGTGGCGTGATCATTGTTCAAACCCCGCTGCGTGTCAGTTTCTTTGGCGGAGGCACGGATTTTCCCTCCTTCTTCATGGAAGAGGGAGGCTGTGTACTAAGTTCGGCAATCGATAAATTCATCTTTTTGACCATTAAGGAACGTTTCGATGATAAGTTGCGCGTGGGATATACCCGCACCGAGATGGTGGATGAGATTGATGAGATACAGCACGAATTGATAAGAGAATCGCTTCGCACCACTGGTATCTTGAGCGGTATTGAGATCACCACCATGGGTGATATTCCATCCGAAGGTTCCGGGCTGGGTTCGTCCAGTACGGTTACGGTTGGTGCGTTGCACGCCATGTATGCTTATCAGGGTGAGATCGTTTCTGCGGAAAGGCTGGCGCGTGAGGCTTGTATCGTCGAGATTGAAACCCTGAGAAAACCTATCGGGATTCAAGATCAATACATTGCTGCATATGGCGGTTTGCGCTTCTTTGAATTTTTACCTGACGGCGAAGTCAGAACAGAAAAAATTAACATTTCCACTGACGCCCGCCGTGCTTTGAATGATAGTTTCCTCTTATTCTTTACCGGTGTTGGGCGCAAATCTTCATCGATTCTCAAGGAGCAGAAAAGCAACATCAAGGATCGTTTAGGCGAGTTAAGAGAAATGAAAGAGATGGCGTACCAGGCCCGGACATATATTGAAGCGGAAAACTTCGATGCTTTGGGTGAACTTATGCATAAGTCCTGGGAGTTGAAAAAGCGACTTGCGGGCACGATCAGCAATCCGCAATTAAATAGTCTGTATGAAGCGGCAAGAAACGCTGGCGCAGTTGGCGGGAAGATTGCGGGAGCCGGCGGCGGAGGCTTTCTTTTGTTATATGTGCCATATGAGCGCCAAAACAAAGTCCGGTCTGCATTAAAAGAATTACAGGAACTTCCTTTCCGGCTGGAACGGGATGGTACGAAGATCATTTTTAATTACCGCCGGTCGTAAGACCAGAAGAAAGGCAGGCATAATGGAACAGGTAAAAAGTTATATAACTACATTACAGAAAACCATGGATGGGCTTAACCAATCACTCATATCAGATGTTATCCATGTATTGCAGCGTGCCCGTATGAACAGCAATCAAGTATTTATCATGGGAAATGGCGGTTCTGCTTCGACTGCATCGCATTTTGTCTGTGACCTGGCAAAGAATACCCGCTGTGATGGTCTGCCTCACTTCCGTGTGATTGGCCTGGCGGATAATATGGAAATCTTTTCGGCATATGCCAACGATGAAGGATATGAAAGCGTGTTTTCACAGCAGTTGATAAACCTGATCAACCCGGGTGACGTTGTGATTGCGATCTCCGCCAGCGGCAACTCGAAGAATGTGATCAACGCCGTTGAAGAAGCACGGAAGCACAGTGCGACAACGATCGGGTTTACCGGCTTTGATGGAGGTCGTCTGGGTCAGTCGGTGAACTACCATATCCATGTGGACAGTAAAATCATTGAACACGTCGAAGATATTCACTTGATGCTTGAGCACATGATTGTAAGGACGATCAAAGACCAACCGATGATCGGCATCAATGTGCCGGATGCAAGTACTAAGATGACGGTGGATATAATTGGTGACTAATCGACATTGTCGAATTCTAGTATCGTTTTAAGAGCATGCGATAGGTTGTTGCAGATAAAATAATTACCATTGCCCTTTGGACGAGACAAGGATAATTGTTCCTCACCGCGCCCCGTCTTTATGATGATCGTCCCGCGAACGCCTGCGGCATGACCCGCCTCAACATCGCTCCAGGCATCGCCGATCATCCACGAACGTTTCAAGTCCAATGACATTTCCTCTGCCGCCTGCAAAAGCAACCCGGGTTTGGGTTTGCGGCAATCGCAGTCATCATCGGGGCTGTGTGGACAAATATAAGCGTTGTCCAACCTGCCAGATCGATCACGGACTACACCAACAAGACGATCATTGATACTAATGGCAGTCTCGATAGAAATGATGCCCCGTCCGACGGCAGATTGATTGGTTACGACCACGATTTTATAAGTATCCAATTTCGGATCGGAAAGAGCCACGATTGCCTCAGGAAAAACCTCTACCTGCGACCAATCTCTTACATAGTTAGCCTGGTTCTCAATAAGAACCCCATCGCGGTCGAGGAAAATTGCTGGGAACATGAAGCCATTATACTATTCGGCTTTATACCCTGAAGCGGATGTTCTGTTGTTATGTCGGACTTATCAATAGTAAACTGCATGACATGCTGATATGCGAGAACTCGATCCAGGTAAACTGGAAAGGGACAAATCGAAAACTGAAGACGCTTTACCAACCGTCTTTCATTTAATGAAAGTGATGTCGGAATGGCGGAGCACGCCTACTCAAAATTATTATGTTTGAAAAAATTCGCTTATATCTTGATCGCCAGGCTTCATCCATAGTTAAATACTTCTACGAACAGTCGATTCTATTTCTGTTTGGTTGGATTCCTTCGATCGTTGGAATTGCAATCCGTGGGTTGTTCTACCACCTGATCATGAAAATGGAGGGTGTTGCAGCTATCGAGAGTCGGGTGCGTATCCGTTTTGCTGACAACATCAAACTGGCGCATGGCGTGTATTTGGATGAAGGCGCATACCTGCATGCATGTCCGAGAGGAATCGAGATTGGCGAAAACACTATTGTCATGCATGGAGCAGTTCTGCATGTATATAATTTTCGCCAGATGCCTCACTCTGGTATCAGGATCGGGAAGGATAGCCTGATAGGCGAATATTCAGTGATACGCGGCCAGGGCGGGGTGGAGATCGGAGACAGGGTATATACATCGCCGTTTACGCAGATCATCGCAGTAAACCACATTTTTGATGATCCCAAACAACCTTTTATCGAGCAGGGCATCACTGCCGAGGGAATAGTTATTGAAGATGATGTATGGATTGGCGCAGGTGCAGTGATCACCGACGGTGTACGAGTTGGGAAGGGAGCGGTGGTAGCGGCAGGAGCAGTTGTAACGAAAGATGTGGAGCCGCATACCGTTGTCGGCGGCGTACCTGCAAAACATATCAAAACGATTGACGGGACTGATGGTAATCCCGATAGAAGAATTTATTACGCAGCAAAGGATGGAGTTTCATGACGGTATTATCTGTGGTTATTCCTGCATACAACGAAGAGAACGGCATCAAGGAGATTGCCGAACGTGTCCTTGCAGTGGGACCGGCATTGAAAATGGCTGGCGTGGAACGGTTGGAATTGCTTGTCGTGGATGACGGCTCAATGGACAGAACGGCTGAGATCGCCGAAAACATACCGGGGGTAAGATTGATCCGGCAGCCGAAGAATAAAGGATATGGAGCGGCATTGAAGACCGGCTTCTCCAAAGCCAGTGGCGAACTGATCGGTTTCCTGGATGCAGACGGTACATATCCGCCGGAATATTTCCCGCAATTGTGCAAGTCTGCATTAAACGGATCTGATCTTGTGATCGGTTCTCGCATGGCGGGCGAAGACAGCGAAATGCCGCTGACACGCCGAATCGGGAATTTTTTCTTTGCAAATCTCTTATCGATACTGGGGCGACAAAAAGTGACCGACAGCGCCAGCGGCATGCGCGTCTTCAAGCGTGAGATTCTGGAACAGATCTATCCCTTGCCCGATGGTTTGAATTTGACACCAGTGATGAGCACGCGCGCTTTGCATGAAGGTTTGAAGATCGAAGAAGTTCCCATCCCTTATAGCGAGCGTGTTGGGCGTTCGAAATTAAGTGTTATTCACGATGGGCGTATTTTTCTGCAGAGCATGATCTGGACAGCCATGTCCTATAACCCGGTTAGGATATTGGGATTGCTGGGTCTGGGGGGTATCGGCCTGGCGGGACTTGTATTTATCGGGTTGCTGGTTGTCCGATTGAATGGGGTGACCACCCTCAACCCATTCGGTGTATTTGCATTATTTTTTGCATTGGTCTCATCCATTGCAGGAATTAATATGTTCGCTTTAGGAGTGACTTTTAATTATCTAATCTCGCTCTTTTACAAAAAACCCATTCGCCAGGGATTGTTTGGAAAGCCCTTCTTTAAGACACCGCTGGACCAACAGTTCGGCTGGATGGGCTTAGTATCCATGCTGGCGGGCGTTGTTATCGCAGTGGTTGCCCTTACACTTGGGGTGAATGGATGGGAGATAGGTCGTTTATGGTTTTATTTATTAGGAAGCGCCCTGTTATTTCTGGCGGGCATTCAGCTTTTCATTTACTGGCTCTTGTTGAGGGTCTTGGAGGAATTAAGCCAGCGTGAAATTCTTACCAGGCAGGATATGGGTCTTGGATGATATTTATTGTAAACAATAGTAATTGAATGAAGGAGAAAATATTATGAAATCAAACGAATCTCAAGTAAACCTTGGAAGCCGTCTGACACCGAAACTGCGCATGGTGGACTTCCCTAATGCCGATGCGATTGTCCGCGATGGATTGCTTACCGCCTCACGTCCGGAAGAAGCGGTAGACATCATGCTCGTCAACCCTCCCACCCCTGACGGAGAACTCTGGATTCGCACGCAACATCGTGTAGGCCGCCGGACGCGTGAGAACATGGTATGGCCCCAGGTCTCATTGGCGCAGATGGCCGCATTACTCCACCCGGTTTATAAAGTTAAAGTGGTTGATTGCAATGCCGAACGTATGGGCTGGCCCGAGTTTACCAAAATGCTGGATAAGTACCAACCAAAATACTATCTGACACAAATGACTGCGCCGACGCTCGAAAACGATATGTACGGTTGTTTTCTTGCTCATGCACGCGGGGCAAAGACAATTGCGTTCGGAACACATATCACACCTATTCCTGTTGAGACCATGCGCCCTTATCCCAGCCTGGACTATGCTTTGGTCGGGGAGCCCGACCTCACAATCCGCGACCTGCTTGATCACCTCGAAGGAAGGTTTGATGAGCGTTCTCCCGAGATTAATGCGATGCTGGAAAAGCAGGACCCATCCTATAAACCATCTTTGAACGAAGATGGAAGTGTAAATATGCTTGGTATCAAGGGCATTGCCTGGCGGAGGGAAGACGAGATTGTTCTCAACTTCCCTCGACCTTTTATTGCTGATCTTGACGATATGCCCATTCCAATGCACGAGCTGCTTCCTTTTCAATCCTATCGCATGCCTCTTATCAAGGGACCCTTTACGTTCATCGTCACGAGTCGCGGATGTCCCGCAGGGTGTACGTATTGTATCAAGCACGTAAGTTATCAATTTTCAACACGTATCCGCTCGCCAAAATTGATCATGGAAGAGTTATGGGCGTTGAAAAAGCTTGGGCTTAACAACATCCATATGTATGCGGATCTGTTCACGGTCAACCGCGATCAAGTGATCGAATTGTGTAAATTGATGATCGAGGAAAACATCCAGATCAAGTGGACTTGTAACAGCCGCGTAGACTTTGTAGACGAAGAAATGTTGAACCTGATGGGCAAGTCGGGTTGCCGGTTGATCTCATGGGGTATTGAAAGCGGCAACGAGCAGATATTGAAACATGCTCGTAAAGGTGCCTACCCTGACAAAGCGGAACGGGCGCTGCGCTGGGCGAAGAATGCTGGCATCATGAACTGGGGATACTTCATCATTGGTTTACCGGGTGAAACAGAAGAAACGATTCGAGAAACGATCGATTTTGCCAAGAAACTTCCATTGGATATTGCCCTCTTCCATGTCGCCGCGCCTTATCCGGGTACTCCGTTCTTTTTTGAAGTTGTAGAGAACAAATGGTTCCGCCCCGGTACACGCTGGGAGCAGGTGGATATGGACAAAGGCACGGTGTTGGATTATCCCAATCTTTCAGCAGAACGATTACTCTACTGGCAGAAACGCGCCTTCCGGGAATGGGCATTCCGCCCAGGTCCTGCATTCACGTACCTGAAAATGTTGTTGTATGACTGGTCCACGATGAAGACAGCCCTCAATGTAGGTATGCAGCACCTTTTCTGGTCCACTTCAGATACAGGCGCGCCGGTAGGCGGAGCAAGTTAATTCGTCGAGGGATTGGAGACAGGATACTTGCGGCAGTTACTTCGCGCCCCGCGTTTTGCTCTTGTTGAGCTGATATTTGTCATACTCTGTGGAGCGGTCTGGATGATTGAACCTGAATGGGGGTTAGGGTTCATCCTGACCGCTCTATCTACATTGCTTTTAAAAATCCTTACCGGAAATTTTAATTTCAGATCCACCGACTGGTTGATTCTTGTATTCCTTGTCACTGCATGAATGGACGTCCATCC
>DNDO01000176.1:4207-20010 GCA_003484265.1 Anaerolineae bacterium | reverse complement strand
CGTGAGGAGCTAACCTGCCGGACGAGGGCCACAGAAACAAACAGCCACCCTTACTCCGCAAGGGGTGAGGGGGTGATGGTGAAAAGGTGGTGTAAAAGACCACCGGCATCTGTAGTAATACGGATGGCCAGGTAACCCCCGCCGGGAGCAAGACCAAGCAGGGACGAAGCCATCTGCGGATGGTGGGAGGCGGCTCGCCTTCTTTATGTGCCCTCTTATGCGATAAGAGGGTCAGTCCCGGGTAGGTTGCATCGAGCGGTGCGGCGACGCGCCGCCCAGAGAGATGATCGCACAGGCGAGGCAACTCGCCGGACAGAATGCGGCTTATAGACCGGCCTGAGGTGGTTACTCTATAATCGTGCTGATAAAAATCCCGCCACGAATTCGTGGCGGGATTTTTGGTTTATTTCGATTGCAACTGCATCAGCAGTTCACGATATTGTTCTGAATTCGGCGGGTCCATCAACAATATCTGGTTGATGACCACCAGCGCTTCACTTTTATTCCCTAAATCAAGCATGGACTCTGCCAGTGTATCCAGTTCATTAATCGCATCCTCCATACGCCCTGCTTGATGATATGCCTGTGCAAGGCTGCGGCGCAGCGTCACATCTTCTGGATGCTCTTCGAGTAATCCCTCGATGAACGCAACAGCCTTCTCCTCATTGTTGCTGCTTTGCAGGTAGGAAGCGTAACTTTCAAGTTCTGCCGCCGCTTGCGCAGTTTGACCGAGGCGAAGGCTGAGGTCGATCAGACTCTTACGCGAACTTTCATCATCCGGGCGCAGTGTGCGGATCTGTTCATAGATGCGAATCGCTTGTTTCCAGTCCAATCTCTGCATGTCGATATCCGCCATCCGCTGCAGAATGTGGACATTCCATTGGCGGTCTGCGTTGAACTGCTGGACGACACGTAGAGCGGTCGTGTATGTTTTGCGCGCGTTATCGAGTTCAGCAAGCCGGTAGTAAATATCTGCCAGTTCGATGTATTCATTGATGGCGTCATCCACCTGACCGCGCGCCACCAGCTGGTCGATCAATTTTCTGCGAGGGTGCATATCCATTGGTGAAAGCTGGATGACGCGTTTCAGTATTTTTGTGGCCTGCGCCGCTTCTCCGCGCACGCTGTATGCCTGTGCAACAGCTGTGAATTTCGCAATGGCTTCCTGCGTATGGTTTTCACGTACGAGCAAATCGCCTATTAAGGAATGAAGAGGCAGATAAATGGGCGCATGAACAAGGGCCTGGAACGCCTCTTCCATAGCGGTACGTAACTGTCCCGCCCGCGCCAATTGGTGGACGTGGTTGATCGCCTCAAGCACCTGGCTGGATTGCGCCTGCAGGATGATCTCCGCGATAGGCAGGAGCATCTCACTCTTGGGCATCTGCTCGCGGGACTTATGAAGGTGGTCGCGCCAGTTCTTACGCATGAGCAAGCCATTGATATTATCGCAGACGCGTTTATGCGCTTCCTCCTCCGTTTCGGCTGATTGGGCTTCGATCAGCGGTTCATACATCTGACGGATCTCATCCGCGCTCTCAGCGGGGACCACAGCCGCGTCTGCGAGTTTCAATGCTTCAAGGTATTCGATAGATGCGGTTTGCAAGCGACCAAGTTTTTGGTTGATCTGCCCCATGAGCAAACGCGCGGCAAGATTGAAGTCGTTGTGTTTGACGGAATGGGTAAGGTGCCGCAGGGAGGATTCGAGCCTGTCGCTGGAGGAACGCAACATGCCGAGATCGAAATAAAGCGCGGGATGGTTGAAGCCCGCCTCCAGCGCGTTTTCAAGTTCATCGGCGGCTTGTGAATCGTTCCCCTTGCTTTGCAGGTCAATTGCCTGACCGAGATGCAGGACAACTTTTGCCTGCTCGTTCTGGTGAAGATTTAGTTGCCCCGTTCCGCGCATGAGGGCTTGCAATCCGCGGCGGGCTTGCGCAGATGAACCGTCGTCGGTTGAGTAATCGAAGAGGATCTCTGCCAGACGAGTCAATGCTTTTTGGCGCGCTTCAGCTATCGGATCCAACCCCGAATCGGCGGGTTTCTTGGGTTGGTCCAATTGCTTGACCTTTGCCATCGCAATTGGGCCCGTCCCGCCTTTGGGACGCAACGGTTTGGGAAGTAGTTGCCCGGAACGTAAAAGCGTTTGTGCCTGTTTGGCTTCGGAACTTTCGGGCATGATCTTTATAGCCTTGTCGACAAGCTCAGCCGTCTTGTCCATGTTTCCCGTGCGCTGGACTAGGCTGGCGACTGCGAGGTATTGCGTGACCGCCTGTGACTTATGACCGAGTCTTTCGTGCGCGAGTGCGAGGCGCGAATGTGAGAGTATATGTTCGGGGTCGAGCGAGGTGACGCGGACCCAGTTTTCGATGGCTTTGTCCACATCCCGCTGGTTGAGGAAGAGGTCGGCGGCTTTGAATGCGGCATCAACCGCTTCCTTGAGATGACCGGTGCGTTCAAGCAACTGGGCTAGTTTTTCCATGGGAACGGGGTCTTGCGGCGCAACCTGTGCAACGCGTTTATAGATCTGCAGGGCCTCGTCGAACTCTCCCTGCTGAAATAATGCCAGCCCCAAACTGTTGAGGGCTTTGGGATGGTCAGGCATTTCCTGCAGGGCGTTGCGGTAGGCAGACGCGGCTTTACTCCATTCCTGATCCCATGCGGCGGAGTGTCCCTCGTTCATTGATTTTTGGAAAATGTCTTCTCGTCCGGGCATGGTGGCTATTATACCTGAGAGGGATATTCCCCTATCCTTACTATCGTCCTGTTTTTACCACCAAGGCACAAGGGAATATGTCTTGGTCCTTGATGTCCATTGTGCCCTTTGTGATTGAATCTATTCTATATCTCTTTCATCTCGCCCCAGTTAGTTCCATAGCGCGCTTCAGTTGAAAGTGGAATGCTCAAAGGGTAGGCGTTTGCCATTGTCTCTTTTACGACCTTGGCAGTTTTCTCCAACTCGTCTTTTGGACACTCAAGCACGATCTCATCGTGTACCTGCAAAAGCATCTTCGCGTTTAGTTTTGCTTTTCCAAGCGCGGGGGGAATCTTCAACATGGCGATCTTCATGATATCTGCCGCGGTGCCTTGTATCGGCGCATTGATGGCTTCGCGTTCTTCGCGGTTCTTTATCATGGCGTTCTGTTTGCTCTGCAATGCGGGGAAGTATCGCCTTCGCCCCAATAGCGTTTCGACATATCCCTGACTGGCGGCTTGCTTTTTGATCCCATCCAGATATTTTTTGACGCCGGGAAATTTTTCAAAATAGGCTTTGACGAATGTCTCTGCTTCTGCAAGGGTCAATTCCGTTGAACGGGTGAGACCAAATGCCGACATGCCGTAGATCAGACCGAAGTTGATCGCCTTTGCATGACGGCGCATATCTTTAGTCACCGCCTCGGGACCCACGCCGTAAATTGCCCCGGCTGTCGTTGAGTGGATATCTTCATCCGCGCGGAACGCCGCCAGCATTGATTTGTCTTCAGCCATATGCGCGACGATTCGTAACTCGATCTGTGAATAATCCACTGCGAGAAGTACATTCCCCTTAGCCGCGATAAACCCGTTGCGGACTTTTCTTCCCGTTTCGGTGCGAATGGGGATATTTTGGAGATTCGGGTTGTTAGACGAGAGTCTTCCCGTCACTGCGCCGATCTGGCTGTAGGAGGTGTGCACGCGCCCAGTATGGGCATCTACCTGAAGAGGAAGCGCATCGAGATAGGTTGATTTTAGTTTGGAGAGTTCGCGGTGTTCAAGTACCCAATCAACGACCGGATGTTTGCCGCTTAACAGATCCAATACTCCCGCCGCAGTGGAGTAATGTCCGCTGGCGGTTTTCTTTCCTTTGTCGGGCGGTTCCAGCCCAATTTGTTTGAAAAGGATATCTGAAAGTTGTTGTGTGGAGTTTACGTTGAAGGTCTTGCCGACGGAATCGAATATCTGCTTTTCTATTTCTGCCAGGCGTTTTGTCATTTCATCCGACATTTTTTTGAAGAATGGCAGGTCGAGCAGAACACCTTCCATTTCCATGCTTGCAAGGATGGATGTTAACGGCAGGTCAATTTCATCAAGTAACTTATCACCTGCGACGCGTTTGAGCTCATCCATTTGTAGAACCATTAACCGCAAAGGTATTTCCGCGTCTGCCACTGCGTACGGCGCAACGGATTCTATTGCCACATCCGCCATGCTGATCTGCTTCTTTCCTTTGCCGATCAATTCTTCGATGTGGGTCATCTCTTCGCCTAGTCGTGTGAAGGCGAGATTCTTCAGACCAAGATTTCTTGAGGATGGGTCAATAATGAACTCTGCCAGCATCGTATCGTAGGTAAGCGGAGTAACGACCAATCCAAATTTTGCCAACACAATGTAATCATATTTGGCGTTGTGCGCCAGTTTCCCGATATTCGGGTTCGTCATCGGTTCTTTGAGCGCTGATAACACCTTCTTGAGCGGAAGGTTCTTCCCGCTGTTATGCCCAACAGGGATGTAATATCCTTCGCCTTCTTTGACAGCGAGCGAAATTCCAACGAGGTCCGCTTTCATTTCTTCGGTGGAGGTTGTCTCTGTGTCGAAGGAAATGACTTTGGCTTTGTTCAATGTTTTGACGAGATCATTTAACTTCGCCTCGGTATCCACGATATTAATTTCGATATCCAAATCCGCTTCGGCGGAGATGACCTGCGGCTCGTTCACGAACATGGACATCTGCCCCGCTGCTTTGACTCCAGATGATGCTATTTCAATGGAAGCAGGCTCACCCGTCAGGTTCTGCAGCGTTTTGAGGAGGGTGCGAAATTCCATTTCCTTAAAAAAAGCTTCGATGGCAGGGAAATCCAACTCCTGAGTTTTCGCATGTTCCAAATCGAGTTTTATGTCGAGATCGGTCCTGATCTGCGCAAGGTCGCGGCTGAGGTAGGCATTGTCCTTGTTTTCTTCGAGCTTGGTCTTCCAGCGCTTTTCGATCTCGCCAATGTTCTTGTAGATGTTATCGAGTGTTTTATATTTTTCGAGCAGGGAAATCGCAGTCTTTTCACCAACGCCTGCCACGCCAGGGATGTTGTCGGATTTGTCGCCAACGATGGCTTTGTAATCCACGACCTGGTTCGGAAGTACGCCAAGTTTTTTAACTACGTCTTCATCGCGGATGTAAGACTGATTATCACCCGCAAGATAAACGGTTGTACGTTTATTTACGAGTTGAAGGAGGTCTCTGTCGCCGGTGATGATCTTGACGCCCAATCCCTGCCCGGCCGCGATGCGTGCTATGGAACCGAGCACATCATCCGCTTCGTAACCGTCCATTTCGAGGCGCGGAATGTTGAACGCGTCCACCATCTGGCGGATACGTTCGATCTGTGTACGCAAGTCGTCCGGCATTTTTTCACGTGTGGCTTTGTATTCGGGGAACATCTTGTCGCGAAAGGTTTTGCCGACATCGAATGCGACCGCGAGATATTCAGGTTTCTCCTGTTCGATAACACGAAGCAATTCGCGCGCGAATCCGTACGTCCCTGCGGTGGGTTCGCCTTTCGACGTCTGCCAGCGTTGACTGCCTCCGCCGCCGGCAGTGAGAGCGAAGTACATACGATAGGCGAGGGCGTGTCCGTCAATGAGATAGAGTGTAGGGGGCATGGTTAGTTCCAATCATACCTGGTGGTCGAGTACGAAGGTATCGAGACCACCAATACTGTTGAGAGAAAATTATTAAAAAGATATCTTTGCTTATAGATGGTTTCGATACAGGCTTCTTCCTACTCAACCATCCTTGTTTCTAAATAAAATAAAAAGCGCAGAGTTATTATACTCTGCGCTTTGTTGCGTATTTTGAAATTACTTTCGAGGTTATTCAAGTCCCTGACGTGAGCGGGTTTGCTTGATGTAGTCCTTCACCAACTGCGGCGGGTGCGGCTGTGTGCCGCCCATGATAAGGTACCCTGGCGCCCAGAAATCACCAGATGGATTCTCTCGGGTCAGGCGCGGAAATTCATCGAATATTTTTTCGGAAGTCTGTTGGCGCATAATGCGCATCAAATATCCGGGGGATGATGCTGGCGGAACGTTGAGCACCCATTGCACATATTCCGGTCGTACAGCCAGGTATTCCAGCCGCCATCCGAATGCCACACAGATTTGCGGCAGCCATTCAGAGAGTCTTTCTGAAATGTCACCGGTCAGGTAATGCGAAGTGAATCGTGGGACAAGCAGACAAGCGTAAGTCAGGTTATACAAACCGGCTGTGATCGGCTCAAGCATAACGCGCCCAGCCACTTCCGTGATCGAGTGCGGACGGGTCTCGTCCAATTCGCCAGGCGCGGGTCTGCGGACCGGGGTTTCGGGTCGTTTACGTGATTTCGATGGCATGGTTGCATCAAAATCATCGACAACATGTTCAACAGTCTGCTCGTTGATTTGATTTGTGAGCAAGTCGTCCGTATGGATGGCGGGCGAACTCTCGCGGCTAAAGTTTCTTGGGCGTGACTGGGATGGTCGTGTGCCAGTCTGTTCAACTCTTGCAGATGGCATGGGTGGAGGGACATCATTTAGAATGTTCGTGATGTTGGGGATTTCGAGGTCGGCGTCTTCATCTTCATCTATAAATTCGGTCGGCGATTCATACGAAGCCGAAGCCTGTTTCTGTCCATCAACCGGTTCCATCGTTTCAGTGATGCCCGGCAACGAAAGCCGGTTCACCAACTGACCTGCCTGCATTCGGATGGTGCTGAATGGCGTCTCTGCGTCGAATACCAGCGCCAGTACCACGTCATCAGCGAGGCGGGTAGCGTAAAGCATATGCTCGGCTTTGGTCGCCTCAAGGCGGACGAAGCGCAATAGGTCGCTTCCTTTCTGCCCGTCCCAATGACGTGTGACCGTCACGGCTAATTCCTTGGCGGCTTCCTGCGAAAGTTGTCCGGCGTACGCCCATAGATTATTCGTGCGCGTGATAAGGGCCGCTTGCGCCGAAGACTCGAGTGTAAGCCGCGTCAAATGCTGGGCGGCTTTCGTCTCGTTTTGGAGCCAGGAAAGTTGATCGCTGCCGTTGTTCAATTGAACAGCAGGCGTCTGGTCGCTGGCTTGGGATGGTTTGGGTTTTTGGAATGAGTCGTTGTTTAGCATATTCAACAGTTCCGGTAAATGAGAAGGTTTTCGTATCAGCACCCACGGACGTATTTCATCCAATGCGGGCGGCGTGTCAGCGTCAGAAAAGAGGATCAGGTTGATGGTTGGGTTGATCGTGCGGATGGCGCGTGCAATTTCAGTGACGGTGAGTTCTCCGACGTCCAGATCGAGAAAAGCAAGCGAGCAATTTTCCTCATCTGTAAGAATGACAGCTTCGTCTTTGCGGTTTGCAATATGAAAGCGGTAGCCTGCCTGCTCGATACCCTGTTGCATAACCGTGGACAGATTGGCATCGTTTGTTACTAGCAGCAGGTTTTTGACCATTCTATATATAAAGTGTATCACGTCAATAAGATGAAGGCAAGCAGGGTATATGTATCTGGCTTACGAAAATGCGAGATTTCTTTGAATTTGTGTAAACAACTTGATTTTCATTGTCATTTGTGTTAATAATGATAAAAATTTATACGAGGATTTGCAATGCATCGCGAACGCGTTTCTGAAAATGTTTTTTGGTTTCAAAGTGAAGTTTATGCCCAGGTGACGGCTGGGGTGGTGGCGGGACCGCAATGGGCAGTGGTGATCGATACGCTGGCATTACCGGATGAGACTTTATCGATCCGTGAATTTGTTGAACATGAGTTGAATGTTCCGGTACGGTACGTGATAGATACGCATTATCATGCCGATCACTCATGGGGAAATTGCTTCTTTCCCGGCGCCACCATTATCTCTCACGCAAAATGCCGCGACCTGCTGGAGGAGAGGGGGATGCCGTCGCTGGAGGCGGCACAAAAACAGAACCCGGCTTTGCGCCAGGTCAAGATAGTCCTGCCCCAAATGACTTTCGTTGACGGCGACATGACCCTGCGGGTCGGGAAGAAGAACCTTATCATTTCATCTTCCTTCGGTCATAGCAATGATGGGATCTCCGTACTCGTTGAAGAGGACCGCATCCTTTTTGCAGGCGACTCTTTTATGCCCGTTCCGCATGTTGTGGACGGCGATGTGGATGATAATATTGCCACGGTTAAAAATATCGGCAAGATGGGTCTGGAGAATATCGTCCAGGGGCACGGCGACATCATCCTGCGCGGCGAGATCGATGCGGCGGTCAAGGATAATATCAATTATTTGATGTCGATCAAGAAAAGAGTGAAGGCGATCTCACGACGGAAGAACGCGGACGAACTTCTGGATGATATTACGATCGAAGAGTGCGGCAAGAGCCGCGTATATCTTGGCGGATTGGCGAACACACTTCACAAAAGCAATTTGAATGCGCTGCTTTACAAGATGACTCAATAAGCAGTGAAGAGGCAGATATAAAACGTCCCCATTTCGGGGACGTTTTGATTTATTATTTGTTGGCTTCCTTCCTTGCTCTCAACCAACCATGCAAGCTGATGCTCACGATCCTCTCTTTGCCCTCCATTAATTTTTTCAGGTTCGGACGCAATGACCAGCTCAACAGGAGCAAGGCGATCACGCCATATAAAATATCCAATGGAGGTTGAAGTCCCAGGTATGCGCGGATGGCGAACACGATCGTAACAATTAGACCTATCGCAATGGTGGTAACCGAGGCAATGCCGATCGTGAACCATATGAATAACCCTGCGCCAAACACAATCGGGAACATGGGGAGCCATAACCCTACTGCACCACCCAATGCCGGCGCGCCGCCAGCACCTCCGTGAAAGCGTAACTTTCCATCGCTATCGCGGCTGATCAAAAATACCGAATAGTTATGTCCGAGAATTGCGCTTACAGGCGCAAGAATGTGGATCAGATGATTGGTAGTTAGTACTTGCGCGATCCAGACCGCGCCTGCGCCTTTCAGGATGTCCAATATCGCTGTAAGCAAACCTGCTCCAAACCCTGCCGCGCGCACTGCATTGGTCCCGCCGGTGCGTCCGCTTTCAACATTGCGAATATCTTCCCCTGTTTTCAGTTTTACAATTAACAGCCCAAATGGGATGGAACCGATTATATAGCCAACGAGCAAAGTTCCGATATCGATCAATGTTTGCATATTAATCCTCCGATTAAGAGTATAGCAATTGAAACACAATAAGCGTGCTATGGTTTCTCTATTCCACGATCTGTAAGGTTACTTCGGTCGTTTTACCGTTCTCGACCCAAAATCCGCGCAGTTTCCACTCTCCGTTTTTTTGTGAACAAACGACGTGGACAACCTCATAAGCTGCCTCTGAAATGTCGGTGGGGGATGCAGTTTCAGGTCCGGCAGGATGCGAGTGAAAGATGCCCAACAGGCTGAGGTTATTGGAGTCGATCCAATCAAATGCACTGAGTTGCTCGTAAGGATCCATCACGAATCGCACGGGACTTTGTGCCTGATTCTGTACGAAGAGCACTTTCTCCACCCGGTCATGTTTCCCTGCAAGCAAACCACATGCCTCCAACGGCGCATGGCGGCTGACATGATCTGTAATTTCGCGAACCTGTTGCCTGCTCAATGTTAAGCGAGAGATCATATTAACGCAGGATGATCGCCAGCCCCCAACACAATGCGGTGACAATGGACGGCTCCAGTGTGGCTCGCCGTGCGGGTATGTTTTCATCCAAATTGATTGCAAGATTGGTCAATCCATATAATGGACCGATGAGCAACAATCCAAACTGAACAGGTGTAAGAGGCCAGTAATGCAAGCCTGCCGCCAACTGGATGCAAACGAAACCAATTCCCAGCGCCCATGCTATCTCCCATTTGCCGCTCATTCTTAGGTACAGGATTCGCAAACCGGCGAGCAAAGCTGCGATGAACAAGGCCGGCAACAGGATGAACAACCGTACACCGCTTGCATTGAGCGCTATGGATAAGACAAAAAATAATGTGTAGGATATTGAAGTCAGCCCCGCAACGGATACTGAATAATAGGGTGCATCTGCGTCCACGACGATATATTCAGCCAGAATAACAAAAAAGATGAATATTCCGCTGAGGAGGAAGCCAACCCACCAGAACCTGTTATTCGGCAGAGTGGACAGGGGAACACTGATAACGAAGGTAGTTAGCGTTGGCAGGAGCCACCATTGAAATGTGACCCTGCTCGAAAGTGATGGATGACCGCGCAGAAGCCAGTCCATGCCCGTAGCGGTGAGCCCGGCGGTAAGTATGCCCATGATGCTTGTGACATTCAATGGGACGGCAAACAGAAAACCAGGAAATTGAACTTCGAGATTGAACCCTGTTGAGGGAATCAGCCTCGCCAATGCCAGCGCCAACAGAATGGTGGAAGTAAGCATGCCGATTCGGTTTGCATCGGGCATAAAGGGGTCTTGTTCGTTCATTATATGCATTGTACCTGTCTCATGGGCGAATGCCAACCCATGCCCCGTATGGTAGAATCAATGGGTTATGGATGTTGAAAAACTTGAAACATTACCTCCCCCGCCGGGTGTGTTCGGTTCGTTGAAGGCGGGCTTTGATATTGTATCCAATCATGTTGCGTTGATCCTGTTGCCCTTAAGCCTGGACCTGTTCTTGTGGCTGGGTCCGCGCCTGAGCGTGGAGGGATTAGTATCCCCCTTTTTCATTTATCTGTTCGAGCAGGGTAGACGAGGCGTGGCAGACTCAGACCTTGAAACTTTCATGGAAAGACAAACTCTGGTCATGGGCTGGTTGCAGGATTTTAATTTGTTGAACCTGTTGGCAAAAGTCCAATGGCTTCCGGTGGGAATTTCAAGTTTATCCGCGCAATCTTTGCCGGTGGAAACTCCCTTGGGTGTGCAGAGTGTTGTTGTAATTTCGTCAGTGTGGGTACTTTTGGGTATGGCGATTGTGTTGATCCCACTAGGTTGGGCAGGTGGAGGTTTGTTTTTTCGTCAGGTATCAGGATCAATTCAAGGCGAGGGAGAAGCGGGAGTTGGTATCCTGCGGTCCATCGTCCAAACAATGTTTTTATCCGTATTATGGCTGGTGTTTCTTTTCTTGCTATTGATACCTCTGTCATTGATGCTTGTACTGTTTGCCCTTATCAGTCCGGTGATTGCAAATGTCGCAGTGATCGTGATTACATTCTTGTCCTTCTGGCTGATCGTGCCTTTGTTCTTTACACCGCATGGGATATTTATCCGCAAGCAGAATGCTTTGTACTCCATTATCGCGAGTCTGCGAATGATACGCTTCTCCCTGCCGACCAGCGGTATGTTTGTATTGAGTGTGTTCATCCTCTCGCGCGGTTTGGATATTTTGTGGAGCGCGCCAAATAGCGAATCGTGGCTGGCTCTCGTGGGGCTTGCAGGACATGCCTTTATGACGACCGCTCTGCTCGCCGCCAGTTTTGTATATTACCGAGATATGAGCGACTGGCTTCAAAATGTATATGAACGGTTCCAACAGATCGGCAAAAGACCATCTTCGATGGCGTAATGGGTTTGATTTTCTTCATCCGCTTCTCTGAATGGGAAGGGATATTTTTGGAGGTTTTTTGTGGCAACGAAAACAAAAACAACAGGCTATGATGTAAATGCCATTCAGGCTCTTGAAGGCATTGAGCATGTCCGCAAACGCCCGGGTATGTATGTGGGCGGAACGGACATCAAGGCATTGCATCATCTCGTTTATGAAGTTGTGGACAATGCGATAGATGAGGCGCTGGCGGGCTTTTGCACAGAGATCAATATCACCATCCACTCCGATAGCAGTGTTACGGTTGAAGACAATGGACGCGGTATTCCTGTGGGTCTGCACCCGACGAAAAAGGATGCAAAAGGACGCCGCATGGAGACCGTGGATGTTGTCATGACCGTGATCGGCGCTGGCGGTAAATTTGGCGGTGGCGGATACAAGGTCTCCGGCGGTTTGCATGGTGTGGGCGTCAGTGCGGTGAATGCGCTTTCCGAATGGACCGTCACCGAGATAAAACGCGACGGTAAATTGTGGCAGCAAAACTACAAGCGCGGCGTGCCGCAGGGAACCATCAAGCAGATTGGAAAAGTTGGCAAGGACGAAACAGGTACCCGCCAGCACTTCAAATTCGATAAAGAGATTTTCACCGAGGATATTGATTACCGTTTCGATACGCTTGTTCAACGTTTTCGTGAAATGGCGTTTGTTACGCGCGGTGTCACCATCCGTTTTGTGGATGAACGCAATGACCGCGCGATGACCTTTTATTTTGAAGGCGGTATCACGTCCTTTGTGCGGTACTTGAATCGCAACCGCGAAAGCCTGCATTCAGTTGTGTATGTCGAAAAGGAAATCGAGAATATTGGCGTTGAAGCCGCCATCCAGTATACGGATGCGTACACAGAGTCCGTGTACTCATTTGCAAATACGATCAATACAGTTGACGGTGGCACGCACTTGACAGGTTTGCGTTCGTCTTTAACGCGTGTTGTCAATGATTATGCCCGCAAGAACGGCTTATTGAAAGACGCTGATCCGAACTTCTCTGGCGATGACACGCGGGAAGGACTGACGGCGATTGTCTCTGTCAAACACCCAAACCCCCAATTTGAATCGCAGACGAAAGTTAAATTGATGAACCCCGAAGTGCAAACGTACGCCACACAAGTCGTCGGCGAGGCATTCAGCACTTTCCTTGAGGAAAACCCGCAGGCGGCGAAGGCGATCATCGCAAAATGTCTCACGTCCGCACGCGCACGTGATGCGGCGCGTAAAGCGCGTGACCTCGTCATCCGCAAATCCGCTTTGGAATCCCTCACTTTGCCCGGCAAACTGGCAGATTGTTCCGAGCGCGATTCATCCAAGACCGAACTCTACATCGTGGAAGGTGACTCAGCAGGCGGCTCAGCCAAACAAGGGCGCGACCGTCACTTTCAGGCGATCCTTCCCCTGCGCGGAAAGATCATGAATACAGAACGTGCACGTCTCGATAAGATTCTTTCCAGTAACGAGATCAAGGCTTTGATCTCGGCATTAGGAACAGGCATTGGCGATAACTTCGATCTCGAAGGTTTGCGCTACGGACGAGTCATCATCATGACCGATGCGGATGTGGACGGCAGTCATATCCGAACGTTGCTGCTGACCTTCATTTTCCGTTACATGCCGCAGTTGATAGACGATGGGCATCTCTACATTGCACAGCCTCCTTTATATCGGGTTGCCTACAAGAACCAGGTCAGGTATGTATATACTGAAAAGGAAAAAGATAAGGTAATTAAGGAGATCGGCGAGAAGGCGTCGCTTCAACGTTACAAGGGTCTTGGAGAAATGAACCCGACCCAGCTATGGGATACGACAATGAATCCTGAAAACAGGACCCTGCTACTCGTCACAGTGGAGGATGCGGCGGAGGCGGATCGCACATTCGACATGCTGATGGGGAACGCAGTCGATCCTCGTAGAAAATTCATACAAACTCACGCGAAAGCGGTCCGAAACCTGGATATCTAACTCGATAAGGCGGGGCATCCCAAGGGAGCGCCCCGCCTTTCTTCTTTGTTATGAAAGTACCATAGTTACATGGCGGATATGTAGTGTAAAATTCCGGTATTAGTGGAGCCATGATATATTATTCCGAGAGAACCAAAGCCGTTGTAAATAGATTACTCCAGGCAGTTGTGCTGGTGTATCAGGCTGTTGCGGTAGTGGTTTTCATATCCACATTGACCATGGCAGGCGAATGGTTGCGAACACCATTTATCGGGGGATTTTTTGAACACACACTCGTCTTGAACGGGTCCGACACAAGTGAAGACGATAAAAGCTGGGCAATGTACAAACAGGGATTCAAAGTAGGGGACCAATTGATCTCTGTAGACGGCACACCGATTGTAAATTCAGATCAGTTAAGTGGAATACTTAATTCATATTCGGTAAACGATATTGTCAATGTTGTGATCCGCACAACCGAAGGCGTGGACGAGACAGCTGCCATTTCTCTGCAGGAATTCTCAACAGCGGATCGCACCGCGTACTTCATCCTGCCTGAACTGCTGAGTCTTATATTCCTAATAGTCAGTTTGTGGATTTTCGGCTTGCGCCGTGCGGAACCTGCCGGGCGCGCATTCTCGATCTTCACAACGTCACTAGCAATCGTCGTCGGTGGACTTTTCGACCTCTACACATCCCATCAATTCACATATATCTGGACGTTTGCGTTAGGGACAGCAGGCGGTTCTTTCATTGACCTGGCATTGGGCTTCCCCCAGGAAGCGCGTGTCGTGGTTGGTCGCCCATATATTCGATGGATCGGCTACGTTGTGGGATTGGTATTGTTCCTCAACGCAGTTGGCACACTATTCAACTTCGATAACCCCACTGCATACATTACAGCATGGCAGGTCATTTATGGGTTTGTTGGATTATCAGCCATCTTCTATTTTGGTATGTTGTTCTACCATGCCCTAGTGTCCCGTTCTCCGGTGGTTAAAAACCAGGCGCGGACGATTCTGATCGGTTCGCTGATCGCATTCGGACCTGTAGTCTTCTGGCTTCTTGTCGCCCGTCAATCGTTCAACCCTTACTTGCTCCCTTTCCTGATCATTTTCCCTCTTGTAAATGGATATGTTGTACTTCGCTTCCGCCTCCTCCGCACTGACTATTGGGTGCGCCAGGGACTTGTCTATGCCTTGCTGACAGTTTTTGTGATTACTGCCTATGGATTGTTTGTCAGCGGAGTTGCGTTATTTCTTCCAATGCCTTCCGACAACCCCTACTTGATAGGCGGGTTGGTCTTTGTCATTGCAATTTTTCTTGAACCGCTCCGCACACGTCTTCAAAAGTTTGTGGACGGTACGTTTTTTCGCGGTCAGCGTGTTTATGAAGACCGTATACGAACCTTCAGTCATCAACTCACCACCGCCCTGGATTTGGATTCGATCGGCCGCGTCTTGCGCCAACAAATAACAACAACATTGTCCCCAGATCGCCTGCACGTTTTTACGTATGACCCTCTGAACGATCAATACACTGCGCTGGCGGGTGAAGATGGTCGCCCCACCAGTGATATACGGTTTGCCTCCACCAGCCCTCTCGTGCAGTATTTCCAGAAAGAGAAAATCCCTTTATATCTCGATTCGATAAACCCGCCCTCCATCCTGAAAGGGGATGAAGCGCGTCTATCCCTTTTGGGAGCGCGTCTTTTTGTCGGGTTACGCAGCGATGACAAACCTGTCGGATGGCTTGCTTTAGGAGCGCCTCTTTCCGGGGATGCATACACCCCCAAGGACTTGGACTTCCTCGAAAGCATTTCCGACCAGTCATCGGTTGCAATCTCGCGTGTGCAGACCGTTGCAAACCTCGAACGACGCGTGCAGGAAATGAATGCTTTATCTCGTGTGTCGCAGGGTGTGAACGTCACACTAAGGTTTGACGATGTCCTTGAATTGATCTTTGCTCAAACAGCGCAGATCATTCCATCAACGTACTTCCATATTTCCCTCTATAACAAGGACGCTAATTATTTTTACTATGGCTTCCGCGTGGACGATAACGAACGCATGGTTTCCCTTGAGAACCGCCCCTTGCCATCCGGCACAGGCTTGGGACAGGAGATTATCCACAAGGGGCGTCCCATTATCACGCAGGATTATCCGCGTGAATGCCAATCCAGAAATACAACTCCTTCATCACAGGGTATCTACGCATGGATGGGCGTTCCACTCAATTCAGGTGCTGAAACGATCGGCGCTTTGGGCGTAGGAAGCCGGGACGCTACTGTCACTTACACACGCGCACAACTTGACTTGCT
>DNDO01000176.1:744-3914 GCA_003484265.1 Anaerolineae bacterium | reverse complement strand
CAAGAGACGGAACAGCGCGCCCGTCAGTTGACAACCTTGAACGAGATCACACGCCAGTTAACATCCACACTTGATCAAGAGCCGCTGCTCCACAACATTTTGGATAACGCCGTAACCATTTTGAACTGCGAAGCAGGGACATTGTTCCTCATTGACGACCAAACCGGTGACCTCGTGTTCCGCGTCACGGTCGGACCTGTAGCAGGCAACCTGCTAGGACAACGTCTCCCCCCCGGAATCGGAGTCGTGGGACGGGCCGTCCAAACGCGCCAGCCTGTGATCGAAAACGAAGCGCAAGATTCGAATTCTCGTTTCATCGAAACCGATAAACAAACAGGTTTTGTTTCGCGTTCCCTGCTGGCAGTCCCCATGCAGATCAAA
Organism: Anaerolineae bacterium; assembly: GCA_003484265.1. Lineage (GTDB taxonomy): Bacteria > Chloroflexota > Anaerolineae > Anaerolineales > Villigracilaceae > Defluviilinea. The sequence continues at coordinate 3,533 of DNDO01000176.1, read as the reverse complement.
GACCGCGTGTTGGGCGTCATCGAAGTCATCAATCGCCGCGATGGACTGCCGTTTGTTATCGATGACCAGAACATACTCACCGCTTTTGCCGGGCAGGCGGCTGTCGCCATCGAGAATGCCCGCCTGATCGCATTGACTGATCAGGAACTCGCCGCCCGTGTTGAGGAGCTTCAAGTTATGGGCCGCATTGTCCGTGAATTGAACGCCAGCCTTGAAGTGGACCGTGCCATGCGCATCACACTCGAATGGGCGATGCGCCAGTCCAATGCGGAGGCGGGCTTGATCGGAATGCTTGAAGAGGACAGGATTCGCCTCATGGCGCAGGACGGTTACGAAGATATATTTACAGACCCCTCCGATGGACATCTGCCGCTAGACATGCCGACCATCAAATCCGCAATTGAAAGCGGACAACCCAGTCAGGTTTCATTGATCGCGGCAGGTGAAAAAGGTATCCTGCCGACAGCACATACCCAGACCATCATCCCGATTCGACGGGAAGCGGATGTCATTGGTTTGCTCCTGCTCGAGAGCATGAGCGATTCACAGGAAAACCTCGCATTCCTCAACCGTTTGAGTGATAACGCCGCCATCGCCATTTACAACGCGCAGCTCTATGATCTGGTTCAACAAGCCAACAATGCGAAATCAGAATTCGTGTCGTTCGTTGCGCACGAATTGAAAAACCCCATGACATCAATCAAAGGATATACTGAATTGCTCGCAGCGGGTTCCGTTGGCGGGATTAATGAAATGCAGACCAACTTCCTTCAAACCATACGCTCAAATGTTGAACGTATGTCTGTATTGGTTTCCGACCTGAACGATAATGCCAAGATTGAAGCCAACACATTACGTCTCGATTTCAAGCCTGTAGATGTGCCCCATGTTTTGGATCAAGCCCTCAAATCCACCAAACGCCAAATGGACGATAAAAAGCAGACAGTGGATATGGTTGTTGCGAAGGAGTTGCCGAATATTTGGGCAGATGATGTGCGGGTAGGGCAGGTGCTCACCAACCTCGTTAGCAATGCGCATAAATACACCCCTGAAGGCGGGAAGATCGTGGTCGGAGCCGAAGCAACCACCAATCAATGGGATTCGGAAGGGGCAAAACAGGTCGTTCATTTATGGGTCAAAGACAACGGCATTGGGATCAGCATCGAAGATCAGGTGAAGATATTTCAAAAGTTTTTCCGTTCGGAAGATTCAAAGGCGCGTGAAGCCCCCGGTACCGGTCTTGGTTTGAACATTACCAAAAGCCTTGTTGAAATGCAGGGCGGTCGGATCTGGTTCGAAAGCGAGTATCGGCAGGGCACAACGTTCCACTTCACCATACCGGTTGCCGAAGGATAATGATATGACCCTCACTGTTTCCACTGGGCATGCCCAGGCATTGAACGGACGTGAAGCCGGTTTACAGGCGGCGCACAACGCGCTTAATAATCTTGGCATTGCGAACCCTACTCTGGGTTTTGTCATTGCGTCACATCAATACAGGGCGCGTGATGTAGTGAACGGCGTTTCGAGTTTGCTGGGCGATACTCCGTTGATCGGTTTGAGCAGTCCTGTGGGGATAACGTCTGAGGGAATGCATCCCAACTCAGTGGTCGTCGGTTTTATCAGCGGCGATTTTCAGGCAGAGACTCACTGGCTCCCAGGGTATGCACAAAGCGGACGTGAAACAGGCATCCAGTTGGCGAAACAACTTGAAGGTAAGGATGAAGCGCGCGCCGTCCTTTTCTTTGCAGACGGCTTCAACGGTGATGCGGATCAATTATGCTCCACACTGCCCAATGGATATGGCAAGTTTGCCGGCGCGTTGTCCTCCGGGGATTTGCATACGGGTCATTCCTTCCAGTTGGCTGGTGCGCAGACTGGAGCCGGAGCCCTCGCTGCAGCCGTCCTGCATGGCGACGTAAACGTAGGCATCGGTTATGCACACGGGTGGAACCCGGTCGGCAGTCACTTCCGCGTAACGCGCTCGCGCGGCTTCTGGCTTCGCACGCTCGATGGTAGACCTGCTTCCGAGACCTATGCCCAACTGTTCGGTCACCCTGCGCGTGAATGGGCGTTTCCTCCATTGAGTCACCTTGCGCGGCTTTACCCGCTTGGTGTGGAGCAGGGAGGCGATCAAATGGTCGTTCGTGCTCCGATCCGTGTTGAGGCAGACGGCAGTTTTCGCATGAACGCCGCCGTCCGAGATGGGGTGGAAGCATACTTATTGGTAGGAAGCCGCGCTTCCTGCGAACAAGCCGCACGGCAAGCCGCGCAACAAGCCATGCAGCAGCTCAACGGACGTAAACCTGAATTCGCACTTGTCCTTGTGGATATTGCTTGGGAGATGCTTTTGAAATCTCATCCGGGCGCTGAGATTACCGCGGTGCAGGAAATTCTCGGCAAGGATATTCCTATTGCGGGTGGTTATACACTCGGGCAGATCGCTCCCGGTAATAATGGAGGCTCACCCCAGCTATTGAACCAGCATATGATCGTGATCGTATTTTCAAATCATCAAAAATAGTCCGTCGACCGAATTTTCGCTTAAGTTGGAGCGGCTCTGATACAGGGTCGCTTTTTACTTTAATCGAGCATAAAGATACAATTGTTATCGACAAACAGGAGCGTGCCATGAAATACAAACTATTGTCTTTGATGTTGACCGGTTCGATATTGTTATCGGGATGTAACCCAGCAAGCCCTGCAACCTCGACTCTTGCTCCTACGGATACAGCCCAGGCAACATCAGTAATTGAAGTTACTGAAACCCATACGATCACTCCCGCTGA
>DNDO01000176.1:0-465 GCA_003484265.1 Anaerolineae bacterium | reverse complement strand
CAAATGATCGTACTCATCGACTCTCTCAAACAGTCCATGCTCACTGCGGACGGTACGCTTCTTAGTTCGCTGGTCAGCCCCGGCGGCATGGAGGTCCGCTATTATCGGGATGGAAGTGTGATCAAGTATCTACCCACTCAAGCTCAATTCCTGTTTACTACAACCTTCGAGGCAAATTGGGGTAATGATCCTGGCAGCGGTTTGGAGAAGACAGGCTCGTTCCATGATGTCGTCGTCCCTGACCTCGTGAAGATATTCAACCAGCCTTACACGATCCACTGTAATGAGCTTCGGCATGGCGGCGCAACATATGAACTGTCATGGCCGTATGACAAGGATTTCTACTCCATCTACTTTCCAGGAACTGAAGAATTTGGATTCCTTAATTGGCATACATGGGTGGTGGGGTTGGAGTATGACAATGGGAAGCCATCCGTTTATGCGTTGATGCAATTCTTTTGGGAA
>DNDO01000068.1 GCA_003484265.1 Anaerolineae bacterium | reverse complement strand
TTGAATGAACATGGGTTGGAGAAGCCGTAGAGTGAAGTGGTGGGTGCGATAAATACGATTTACGGAGTCTGTCTCGTAAAGAAGTGGTTTTCTGATTTAAATCACATTTTCATAAAAATACGGATAGTAACTTATTGGTGACATTTGCCTGTTGAATCTAACATTGATTTTGATGATTATGAATTTGTTGGGAGGTTCACCAGGAAATAAATGGATATGAAAAATGAACCGTAAGCCTGTTCAACAGTCAGCCGCGGGTTCGGGGCGTGTGTCATCGTCACTGCCAAGAATTTGACCATGCCGTAAATATACTTATGCATTTGTAAATAAAACGGGATCGAAGTCTATATTTGCCAGACTTGCCATCCCGTTTTATTCCATTAGTAATCTCTAATAAGTACTTATAGGGGAAGAAGATGGAACAAAATCATTTAATCAACAGTTTAGAATAATAAACAATGAAGATTTATCGGTCTCAAAGATTGTGTTGACTGGACTGGAGTGTACATGCGATTTACTAATACTATAACTAAAATCGGCAGTTTCTTTTTCTCTTTGACATTTATCTTTTTTAATTATGAGGCACAACCCAACCAGATAATTCAAAGAGCAAGCCAGGATTCTACCTTATTCGAAAAATTCGGGTTATTAACACCGGATACGGGTTGGATTTCATTGGATCAGCGTTTATTCCAGACAATCGATTCTGGTCTCTCCTGGTACGAGATCGGTCCTGTAATTCCAGTTGATGCGCGTATTCAGGACATCGAATTTCTGAATATTGATACCGGCTGGATTTTATGGACAAAAACAACAGATGATGGCGGTTCAACTTTTACCCTTGCACATACAATTGATCGCGGAGCGACCTGGAGCATTCGTGAACATTATTTATTCGATCTAAGTGATGCCTCCTCTCAATCCGAAAAGGCAGATATGGGATGGATTGATTCGCAAAATGGTTGGATTGCAGTCAAAAAAATAAGCAGTTCCAATTTTAGTCTGGGCACATTATTCAAAACCTCTGATGGAGGTTCTACCTGGAGGACCTTTCCATTGCCTGCCGCGGATCGTGTGACATTCCATGATAATCAACTTGGCTGGGCGGTCGGGGGACCGACTGGGAACAATGTATTCCAAACGAAAGACGGTGGATCGTCATGGCAGGATGCAGCGCCTGACCTTTTATCACTTTCATATGCCGCAGTACATGAACCAGTCGTTGTGAACGGTCAAGGATTGTTAATAGTGGTTGAGGGTAATACGAAGAGTAAATTGAGTGTCTACACCAGCGTACACATCGACAGCGGATGGAGTTTGTATGATCAAGTCCCGATGGATGTTGAACCAGGTATCATCGGGCTTTCAATTTTGGATCAGCAAAACTTTGTGGCAACCATTCCTGGATCGAAGACCATCGTACGAATGAAGAATGCAAAACTCGAAACATTGGAAAGCAACGATGATAGATCGATGTCAATAGTTGACTTGGATATGCTTTCAACGGAAATTGGTTGGGCGCGATCGGTTAATGCGCGGTGTGTCACCGCCTCGCCGCTGAATGATAATACTGCTTCAGTTTCCTGTGAATCACACACCCGATTATTGCAAACGCGTGATGGTGGCTCGACCTGGCAGGAAATACAACTTCCCAATATTCGTCCAGCCAATTCTCAATCGATGCCCCATCTACTTGATCGCTCAGTTACGATGAGTGCTCTTCCGAATTTGGGAAACACTGAAATTTTCATCGGGCAGGGGTTCGATAAATGCGAGATTCCACCCCTTTCACAATTGCAGACATGGTGGGATCACAGTCCATATAAAACGGTGAATCTATATATTGGCGGTTCGAGCCGGGCATGTTCAAACTCTGCACTGACGGCAACCTACGTTGATCAGATGTATGAACAGGGTTGGAAGTTTATCCCCACTTGGGTGGGTCCACAGGCTCCCTGTACTGGATTTCTCTCTCGTATGAGCAATGATGTCGCGACAGCTTATAACCAAGGAGTAGAAGAAGCAAACCTTGCCGTCGAGCGGCTGTCAGAGCTGGGTCTGACCTATTCAGATAAATCAGGCTCTATTGCCTATTATGATATTGAATACTACGGTACGAATACTGCCTGCCGCGCAGCTGTCAACTCCTTTATGGACGGATGGGTCTCACAAATGCATGTGCTGGGTAATTTGGCGGGAGTGTATGGATCTACATTATGCAACACTGGGTTAAGCGATTTTCTAAACATAACGAACGTCCCGGATGCAATATGGCCTGCGAGATGGTATCACAATGCTGGAGAAGGATATTATGATCCCGATGCAACGGTTTGGAACCTGGGGAGTTGTTTACCTAATACTGAATGGGCAGACCACCAGAGAATTCGACAGTATGAAGGTGATCATAATGAAACATGGGGTGGTTTGACCTTGGGAATTGATAGCAACGTTTTGGATGGCATTGTAGCAATCCCATATTCTGATAGAGTTTTTAGCGATGTTCCGCCCAGCCACCC
>DNDO01000002.1 GCA_003484265.1 Anaerolineae bacterium | reverse complement strand
CAGAAAAAAGAAAAAGTGCGAGTCCGAACAAAAAGAATTCTTCGAGTTTGAGCAGGTTCTTCACGGCATCTCCTTGTGGATAAGTATTTCGGTTTTGTGGATAACTACTGTTGATAACCCCTGATTTTCTGTGGATAACCCTGTTGGTACTGTGTATAGAAACCGTCCAAACCAGTGGAGAAACTGGGGAGGGGACGCCCCAGATCTGTGGACAGTTTGTGGACAGACAGCCATAAATTGTGGGAACGTTTGGCGGTCAGTTCGGATCGTTCGACTGATTGCGGCGAAATGAGGCTTTCATCCAAGCTGAACTTTCTCGCTACCTCCAGCCCGAATTGATACTTGTTCATAGGCTGCGCGCCAACCACATGGTACAAACCGTGCAAATCCTTCTCGAGCATGGCGAGGAGCGTTTGCGCAAGGTGGTTGACCCACATCGGGCAGAAGATGACATCTGTAAAGCCGTTGACGTTCCTGCCTTCGCTTAAATTGTTGAAGAAGAACTCGCTCAAGCTTCTGTACCCGCTCATTGACCATCCATAGAAATTGACTCTCGCAACAATCGCTTGCGGATTTGCATCCTGCACGGCATTTTCACTATCGAGTTTTGTCTGTGAGTACACACCCTGCGGGTTTGGCTGATCTACTTCAGTATACGCGCCTTCTTTTGTACCGTCGAAGACAGCGTCCGTGGAAAGATGGATGAATTTTGTGTTTCGTTCCGCACAGGCTTCTGCCAATTCGCGCGGCAGATCTACGTTGAGAATTTTTGCCTGGTCAGGATGTTTTTCGCACTCTTCAAGATTTGCCAGAGCCGAACAGTTGATGACCCAATCAGGCTGGATTTCATCCAACATGGATTCAAATGCGCGGATATTGAAAAAGTTTGTTTTGGTTACTGGAAACGGAGCAGACTTCAGCTTGCCCCTATCCACGCCAAAGACTTCATGCTCGCGCATGGCTTCCATCGCTAGGTTGATTCCGAGTAGTCCGCTTGCACCAGTGATTAATAGTTTCATCTGTCTTCAGTATGTCGCCCTGAGCGATAGCGAAGGGTCTCTAATGTCGTGATAGAGATTCTTCGCTATCGCTCAGAATAGTTATCCTTCGAGTTTGCCTTGCTTGAATAATTCTTCAAACGGCGCGACAAATTCCTTGATGCCTTCGATATCGAGCCACTCGGAGTTGTTGTCGCTGGTGTAGGTGAAGCCTTCGGGGAGGGTCTTGCCTTTGTCTTTCCATGAGTAACCGAACCACGAAGCCTCGGCGGGCTGGATGACATACATCGTTTCGAGTTCAACCGAGTGACGGGCTTCGTCATCCGAGATCAGGTCTTCGTGCAGTTTTTCGCCGGGCCGAATGCCGATGATGTTAACCTCCGCATTCGGCACAATGGCTTTGGCAAGGTCAATCACTTTGGTGCTGGGGATCTTCGGTACGAACACTTCGCCGCCCTCCATCTGTTCGATGCAATCAATTACGAACTTGACGCCCTGGTCGAGGGATAACCAGAAGCGAGTCATACGGTCATCTGTGATGGTGACCGTACCCTTCTCGCGCTGCTTCAGGAACAACGGCACAACTGATCCGCGACTCCCCACCACATTCCCATAACGAACACACGAATAGCGGGTCGCTGTACCTGCGGCATAGGCGTTGCTCTGCACGGTCAACTTTTCAGCGGCGAGTTTTGTTGCGCCATATAAATTCGCGGGGCTGACGGCTTTGTCCGTGCTGATGGTCATGACCTTTTTCACGCCCGCATCCAGCGCAGCTTCGACCACGTTCGCCGTACCCATGATGTTGGTCTTGATGGCTTCCATCGGGTTGTACTCACAAGCGGGAACCTGCTTCAACGCCGCCGCATGGACAACAATGTCCACGCCGTGCATGGCGCGCACCAACCGCTCGCGGTCACGGATGTCGCCGATAAAATATCGCAGTGACGGATGGTTATATCCACCAACCTGCATTTCGTGTTGTTTCAACTCGTCACGGCTGAAGATGATGATCTTCTTCGGCTGCTTTTCATCGAGCAGAGTCCTGGTGAACTTCTTGCCGAAGGAACCTGTTCCACCTGTGATAAGTACGACCTGATTTTTCCAGTTCATGATTGCTCCTATTGCATCTGGTGGTCGAGTAGCCTTGAGTGTTTGATACGATGGGCATTTCGAGACCACGCCTCTGAATTGCTTGCTTAATTGTTATTGGTGTTTTCGATCGGGACGGAATCCCACCGTCCCTGCTCAACCACCGAGGCAGATTTAATACTTTATCGCCTCAAACATACCAGAATCTTTTGTGATAAAGATTCTGCCTTTTTCTTTCAACTCTATTTCCAAATCACTTCGGAGATTGGCGAAATCATTCTCCGAAAGTTCACCGGCTCGAACGCCTGAACGAAAGTATGCGATCAGTGGTTCCAGTTCGGTCACGTGCAGGTTGTCTTCGTAGCGAGACGCTGTAACATTGGGGAAAAACGGCTTGAGTTGATCCAGTCCATTTTCGAGTGTGAAGAGGTTTGCGAACGACTCCCAAACTTCACTCTTGTGGATTTGTCGAAACCAATCCGTGATTTCCTTTAGATGATTATTGCCAACGGTTGTTGCAATGAAGTGTCCGCCTGTTTTCAAGGCTCGCTTGATCTCGGCAAGCGCTTTTGGCTTATCTGGGACATGATACAGCATGTGATTGGCGATGACCGCGTCGAAGGTCTCATCATCAAACGGGATTGCCTGCGCGTCGATCTCTTTGAACTTGTAGTTGCGTCCAGTGACGACCAAGTTTCTCCACGCTGAATCAAGCATCCCCGGGGAAAGATCGGATAAGGTAATGTCCCAAGTGGAGGGGATTCGTTCCGCGTTCTCTTTCCAGAAAAGACCGTGTCCACATCCCAACTCCAAAATCTTTGCATCGGTCGGTAGTTTCGATAATCCATTGAATATCCACTTGAACCACCCATATGGATTAGTGCTAAACTGCTGATGGAGAACCACCCGCGCATCGAGATTGGATGAGTCTCCATATTGATCGGATTTTAAATACTGCTGATCGATTAATTTCGACACAGACTCCAATCTCCAGTCTCTATTTCTTGATAACGATCAACGGATACTGCCCATTCTCGCCAAAAAAACGAGGAAAGGTTTCCTCGAGCCAGAAAACGAGACGCAGATAAAGTTTCCCGCCAAATTGCGGACGCACGAACCAGCGCATGAATCGCGGACTTAAACTACGCCACGGATAGATCTCGAATTTCACCACATCTTTCAATTCGTTCCTTAACCAATGCGGCGTCATCTTTTCGACGAAAGTGCCTGATCGATCATCTTCGGAAGACCAGTCTTTCTTCTTTTTAGCAGAACGACCTGTGAGGATGCGCCCGAGTGAGATAAACGGCTCCGCTAATTTCATAAGAAGGGGGTTATGCCAGCCGTTGATAATCGCTCCGCTTTTGCCAGATCTGAGCACGCGGGTCAGTTCGGTGTAAGCGCGCTTGTGCTCGGTCAATGGCAGGTGATGGATCGCGTGCATGGATACGACACCATCAAACGCATCAGGTTTGAACGGAAGGTTGGCGATGTCTGCGACGACGAACAACCCTTTTTTGCCGAGACGGGTACGCGCCTCCTGCAACGCCGTAATGGAAATGTCCGCACACAGGCGGTAATTGTAATTCTCAGAATAGGTCAGATACTCGATCCACTGCACAGGACCTGATCCCGCGTCGAGCAGGATGTCGCCGCGGGGGGGAAGATGCCGCTTCACACGCATGTGACATTTGTGGATGTACTCCCGCGAAACGGGACGCAGGTCTTCATAACGGGCGTTCTGGTACAACCCGTCACCTGCCTGCGACCAGCCGATCTGGTCGTAAAATTCGCGTACTTGTTGTTTTGTGTTATCAGCCATAATTGTTCCAGAGAAGCGAGGTCATCTCGCCCTGCTTCATTCATACATTATATTCGGCGGGGAGACCACGCCCCTACATATCTATTTCCATGTAAACGGTTCGCCTATTAAAAACCTGAACGTATTGCCAAACTGTGACATACCCTCGTCGCTCAAGACTTTCTCAAGAGACCATACTTCGAGATCATCCCAAAAATTCATCAGACGCCACGGGAACGGATGGGGATATTCAAAGAAGAAACGATAAGCATAATTCCATGCTTTGGCGGTTTGTTCTTCTGTCAAAGCATGGGCGGGCAAATCAGATAAAACTTTTTCGAGTGCGGAGAAGTATTCATCCCAAGTATTTGGGTCAATCGTGAATCCGCGGTTACGGTAATGTGTTCGTCCGCAGGAGATTACTGGGATGCCATTCATGGCGGTCTCAACACCGACGGTTGTCGTGTATGCCAAACCGAGATTAGCGATCTCTATCAAGTCGTAGGTATTGACATTGTCTAATGCGCCGATGATGTGAATATGACTTGGAACTTCGGACAACGCTTCGCGCACAACCGTCCCCATGGACTTTGCCTGTGGGACGATCTTCTCTCCAGGATGGATTCTTACGACCAGTTGCACATCTGTCCGTTTGGCAAAATATTGGACGGTCTTTGTGATCCATGCGGACATTGAGTCGGCGAAGATATTTCTGCCTAAAGTGAGACTGTCGCCCAAGACGTTCGCGGCAAGTAGGACAACAGGGCGTTTGTCGAGTCCCAAAGCCTTGCGCGTTTCTTCCGCGCCTTGTGATGAGACGTATTGCCACAGCCGATTCGATTTACCCCAGACGCGTGCGCCGCGACGGGCGTTCTCCAAGTCAGCGAGACGTTCGTACATCTCATCGGTCATGGGCAGTGAGCAACGATCACGGACGAGATAGTCCGTGTCCTGTTGCATGATGGACGTGTTCTGTGCCAGCCAGATCTGTTCACGCTGGTCGTTGAACTCAAAGGTCACTGCGGGAATGTTCAGATATTTCGCCACTCGGAAGACGATCCCCATTTCGAGGATCAGTCCATTGGGGATGAGAACAACGTCGGGCTT
>DNDO01000114.1:4825-11330 GCA_003484265.1 Anaerolineae bacterium | reverse complement strand
GATGGAAGAACACACACCTGAAAAGGGCGGAGCGGTCATCCGCGCCAAAAGTGTGACGGTTGGATATCTGCCTCAGCATCCTGAGTTTGACGCGGACAGAACTGCCCTTTCGCTTGCTCTGGAGGGAAATCCGCGCGTCAAAGAAATTGACACGGAACTGTCTCGCCTCGAAGAAAAATTAGGCAACCCTGACGTTTACAACAACCCAAAAGCCCTGGAGCGAACACTGGACTCTCAACATAAACTTCTCGAAGAATTTGAGTCACTCAACGGACTGAACTACGAGTCTCGTGTCCGCGAATTACTGCGCGGGCTCGGATTGCCTGAATCGGATTTCGAAAAACCTGTCAGCGCGTTAAGCGGCGGACAGAAAAAACTCATCGGGCTGGCCAGATTGCTGCTGTTGCGTCCTTCAGTGCTGTTGCTGGATGAACCCGATAACCACCTCGATATGCCGGGCAAGGCATATCTTGAAAAACTGATAAGCGATTATCCCGGCGCAGTAGTCATTATTTCACATGACCGCTACATACTGGATGCAATCGCTACACATATCGCCGAGATCGAAGACGGCAAGATCACAACGTTTTCAGGGAACTATACTGAATTCATTGTTGACAAAGAAGAACGTCTGGCTCGACAGGAGGAAATGTACCAAATCCAACAACGCGAGATCGGTCGGCTCGAAATGGCTTTGAAACGATACAAACAATGGGTTGTTTTCAACGATAAGTTTGCGACTCGGATCCACAATATGGAAGCTCGGATTGAGCGCATCGAAAAGATAGATCGTCCAGTGCTCGAGCGCCGTAAAATGGACCTATCGCTCAACGGCTGGCGCGGTTCAAACCAGGTGCTGGAGTTTGATAACGTCACGAAAGAATATTCGCACCGCAAGATATTAAACAGACTCACCTTCCTGATCCGTCATGGCGAACGAGTGGGATTGATCGGCGCGAACGGTGCGGGAAAATCCGTCATGCTGCGATTGATATTGGGCAAGGAGAATCCAACCCTTGGCGAGATCAAGATCGGACCGAGCGTTAAAGTCGGTTACTACGCGCAGGAACACGAGACACTGGATTTCGAACAGACGGTAATTGATACGGTCCGACTCGCGGGCAATATGAGCGAATCGAATGCGGTTTCATTGCTGATCCGTTACCTGTTCACCTATCAACAAGCCACTCAGAAGGTTGGATCGCTTTCAGGTGGCGAACGGAGCCGGCTTCAACTGGCTTTACTCGTCCTATCGGGCGCAAATTTTTTGCTGCTCGATGAACCGACCAACAATCTCGACATCGCTTCAGCAGAAGTATTGGAGAACGCATTGGACGAATTCAACGGGACAGTCCTTGTCATTTCGCATGACCGCTACTTTCTGGATAGGACTGTCAACCGCATTTTCGAATTAAAGGATTCAAATATCACAGAATACGCAGGAGGCTACAGCGACTTTGCAGAAAAGTCTAATAAAAACCTATAATATCTGACAGACTTCACTGGTTCTGTCCAAAAATCGGGAAGGTGTTAGATGGTATAATTCCCGCCCGTATGATCCAAGAACCTTCATCAACACAAAAAACCACAGTCTGCCCCACATGCGGGACACGCCTGAGTGAGAACGCCTCGCGATGCCCCGTATGCGGAACAGAACTGACGGCAAAAGCCGCAACAAAATCGAAAAAAGCAGATACAGGAATGCAGGCAAGCCGCATGCCTGAGATCACACTCAGTCTGCCAGCCGCTTTGGGCGCGCTTGTGATCATCTTGCTAATCGGTGCAACGATTGTTTATTTTGGGTTAAGCTCCGGCCTCACCGGGACAACGATTACTGAGCCCACTGCCGTGGGCACGGCAACTCTCACGCCCACCACAACGCCGTCTCCTACAGAAACCCTTCCGCCAACACCGATCCCGACGGAAACCCCTCTGCCGCCCTTCGATTACACAGTGCGCAGCGGCGATACATGCGGAGGCATTGCTGTGGCATTCGGCGTATCCGTGCAAAGCATTGTTGTGTTGAACAATTTGCCGGTTACCTGTATTATCTCTGAGGGACAGGCGCTTAAGATCCCCTACCCAACCCCAACACCTGCGCCACCTCCGACTGACATTCCCAACGAAGCCACGCAAACCGCTCAGGCATGCGAAAAAATTTCCTACACCGTGCAGGCGAACGATACGCTATCAAGTATCGCCTTGAATTACAACATTCCACAGGATGCGATCAAATTCTACAATGGTCTCTCAACAGATAATGTTTTTCTTGGGCAGCCCATTATCATTCCATTGTGTGAAAGATTCGCAACCCCTGGACCAACCCCAACGGCTACGCTCCCGGCTCCCTACGCCGCCCCGAACCTGCTCCTGCCGGCGGATGGCGCTGCCTTTACCCTGGCAAACAATGTGGTCACATTGCAATGGGCCTCCATTGGAACCTTGCGGGATAATGAGGCGTATCAGATTACGATTGAAGATATTACATCCGGTCAGGACCGCATCACTGATTATGTGACAGACACTAAATACATCGTACCAACATCCTTCCGCCCCGATGATAATCTAGCGCACGTAGTCCGCTGGTGGGTCACCACTGTACGCCAGAACGGCGTGGACGATCAAGGCCAACCGATCTATTTCTCAGCAGGCGCAATTAGCGAGAAACGGGTTTTCACTTGGGTCGGAGTAGCCGTCCAGGGAACTCCCAGCCCATAAAAGCGAAACTGGTTTCAATCCAGAATGTATCGTGGATTATTTATCCCCGTCGAGAAATCGGCGGGGTTTTTGTTATTCAGCCTCTTGACATAATCCACATTTTGATTATAATATGTGTAATATTCAATTATTTGAATAATCCAAATTACGGAGTTTTATATGCCCCCATTTCCTGTTGTTCTCGAAAAGACTGCAACAAAATCCATAGATGTAGCTCTTTCCCCTACACGAAATATTTTTTCAAGTATGTTGCTTCTTGCAAAGAGCGAGGGCGAACCCGGCATCCATCAATGGATCAGCAATACGCGGAGATTAATGAGCAGGCAGGAATTCGATAACCACACACTCGCGATAATCGGATTTTTCTTTGCCCTTCTTCCCGAGGAAGGGGAAATTACCTTCCCTATCTATCTGAACAATCTGGAAAGGACAGACCCGATCTCACTTCGCGACAAGATGCTAAATGCATATGCAAAACTTTGGAATAATAATGCCCCTGAAGTTAATTGGAAGGAAGTTCTTGCTTCAGCAGACAGCTATATCGAATTCTTGAAATCCCGCTTCGATGATGAGCATGTGGATGTAAACATCGAAAAACGAGCTTATGACTATGTGATTGACCCACCCGCCTTGAAGGATTTCCTCGTTGGCCATATGACATGGCTCTGGAAAACACACTTTGAGAGCGAATGGAATCGGGTCGAACCCATGCTTATAGAATCGGTTCGTTCGTTCAAAGAAACAGACCTTGTTAGTATGTCACGCAAGGAGGCTGCAAGCTTTGTTACTGGACAGGATTTAAGCAACGCTAAATGGTGTAAAAAAATCGATGATGTTGAAAACGTAGTCTTCATCCCAAACCCACACATCGGGCCATACGTACACACCAACACAGTAGATGGTTCATTATTACAAGTATTTTTCGGCGCGCGTCAACCCGAAGGAACGGGAAACCGAATTCCCGAACTCGATCGCACCGAGATCGTTGCAAGACTTTCAGCCCTGGCAGACGATACCCGCCTGCACATCCTGCAACTCGTTGCTGAAAGAGGCGAAATTCGCGTACAGGAAATATTAGAAGTGATCAACCTGAGTCAGCCAAGCGTGTCACGTTACCTGACCCAATTAACTGCCTCTGGCTATCTACAGGAAAGGAGAGAAAGCGGCGCAAAAGTGTACATATTAAACCATGAACGTATTGACAAGACACTCAAGGCGGTCAACGCCTTTTTACTTGGACGTTAGAAAGAACCTTTCATCAAAGGAGCATATCATGAACAACTGGCACAATGAATATATGGCTGAATACCATCGTAAAGATCTTCTCGATGACAGTGAACGAATTCATCTCATGCACACAGCAACCCGATCCCCCGTATATCACCCCAGCTGGCTCACACGGACAATGCACGGTTTCGCGGTCTGGATGATCTCGACAGGCAAGGAACTTCACGAACGCTACGAACTTCCCAACGCACACTGCCATCAGAAACGGTCAACTTCGTACGCACGCTAGTATCAGGAGATCAGTGAACAGTATGTTTGAAAATGCAATAAAGATTTTTAACGAATACCCGCGCGCCTTCTGGACCTACAACGTCATCGTGTTCATTGACCGACTCGGCGGGTTCATGCTCTATCCGTTCTTTGCGCTCTACCTCACGCAAAAATATGACATTGGCATGGCTACTGTCGGTCTTTTGTTTGCGGTCTTTTCGATCTCGGGCTTCGTCGGGAGCGCCCTCGGCGGCGCACTTACGGACCGTGTAGGACGCAAAGGCGTCATATTCGGCAGCCTCATCCTTTCGTCCCTCAGCGCGCTCGGTATGGGGTTTGCTCCGACACTTGGAGTGTTTATCGCAGTCACCGTGATCGTCGGGACATTATCCAGTATCGGAGGTCCAGCGCATGAAGCAGTTGTTGCAGATCTTCTCCCCGAGAAGAAACGCGCTGAAGGTTACGGCATCATCCGCGTGATCTTCAATTTGGCAGTCATCATCGCTCCTCCCATCGCCGGGCTGTTAATCGCAAATTCGTATCTGACTCTCTTCATTGTAGATGCAGCCATTAGCCTCATTGCTGCGGCGATTGTGATCCTTGCCTTGCCTGAGACAAAACCACAGGCACATCCAGATGCTGTACCGGAAACCATGAAACAAACCTTCGCAGGTTACGGAAAAGTATTTAGAAACACACCCTTTGTCCTGTTCATCGGCGTAACAATTCTGATGACACTTGTTTACATGAACATGAACTCAACCCTCGGCGTGTTCCTGCGGGACTATCGTGGTTTACCAGAGATCGGTTATGGCGCACTGCTCAGTATCAACGCCATCATTGTCGTAGCCTTACAGTTCTGGCTAACGCGCAAGCTCGAGAAATTCAAACCCCTGGTTATGATGGCGGTCGGTACATTTTTCTATGCAATCGGATTCGCAATGTACGGCTTCATCTCAGGCATGGCGTTGTTCATCACCGCCATGGTCATTATCACCATTGGTGAAATGGTCGTCGCGCCCTTCCAACAAGCGCTTGTGGCAAGTTTCGCGCCTGAAGATATGCGCGGACGGTACATGGCAGTCTCAGGGCTCACCTGGGGTATTGCATTCATGATCGGTCCTTATTTTGCAGGGCTGGTCCTCGATAGCGCAAATCCCGACGCGCTCTGGTTCGTGAGCGGATTTATCGGACTGCTCGCCACAATCGGCTTCCTCGCCCTCAACAAAGTACACAAAGCTGACGTGCCAATCGCTGAACCAGCCGCGACAGATTAATTAACTTAGCCCCTCCTCACGAGCGGGACAGGTCCCCAAGCAGACCTGTCCCGCTTTTTTATTATCCGCTCCTCTTTATGCCGACAAATGATTCTGTCTCGAGTGCGCGTTGCACATTACGAGTAGAATTACATCACTAACGAAATCAGCCTATGAAATGGAATGGTCTTGTCATGGCTGGCGGGAAGTATCTCGCCGTTTTTGAAAAGGAAAAACATGGATATTACTTCATACAACAAACAAGCATGGAACCGGGAAGTCGAAGGCGGTGAAAACGGCTGGACAAAGCCATTTGATCCCGATGTCATCGCCAGTGCGCGGAATGGTGAATTTAGCATCGTACTCACCGAAAACCTTCCTGTCCCTCGCAATTGGTTTCCCCCGCTCCAAAACGCGGACGTGCTATGTCTCGCATCAGGCGGCGGGCAACAAGGACCTGTCCTCGCGGCGCTTGGCGCGAAAGTCATTGTCTTCGACAACTCCCCCGCCCAATTGAAGCAGGATCAGCTTGTGGCTGAGAGGGAATCGCTGCCTATCAAAATAGTCGAAGGCGACGCGGCGGATCTATCTGCCTTCGCTGACGAATCATTTGACCTCGTGTTCAATCCCTGCTCGACAGTTTTCATGGCTGATGTCCGCGCGGTGTGGAGGGAGTGTTATCGCGTGCTTCGCCCAGGCGGGGTTTTGATGACAGGTTCGATGAACCCTGTTCACTATATATTCGACAACATCAAAGCGGACGACGAAGGCGTGCTGGAAGTGAAATACCCAATCCCGTACTCTGACATAAAAAGTCTTTCAGAAGATGACTTGAATAAATACATTGGGAAGGGCCTGCCTGTGGAATTCGGTCATTCGCTGACCGACCTGCTTGGCGGCCAACTGGATGCGGGTTTCGTTATAACAGACATGTATGAAGATAATATGCTGGATTCGCCATTGAATAAATATCATCCCAGCTACTTGGCGACACGGGCCCTAAAAGCCTAGGAATTACAAAAACAGCCGAAGGC
>DNDO01000114.1:0-4563 GCA_003484265.1 Anaerolineae bacterium | reverse complement strand
GCCTTCGGCTGTTTTTGTAATTGTGTAATGGTCGTATTAATTGACTGGCGAACCTAACAACTAGGGCAGTTCGTTAACCCTGTTAATGCTTGGAGGAGCTACCGGACTGAATGTGCCCAGGTAGTTCACTAGAGCGAGAAGATCGTTGCCTCCATCGAGCCTCGGGGCTGTGACTGTGCCGAATGTTGTGAAGTTATCACCGCCGTCCGCGAGGAAGTTGTTTACCGTCACCATGTACGTGGCAACAGGATTGAGGGCAACGCCATTCAACTTCACGTTACTCACTGTTACTGAAGTGCAGTTACCTCCTGCGATAGTCTTGGCGAGGTCGTAGGTAAAGCCATTGGAAACTCCAAGGTGCAGGAACGGGCGGCTTGAACCTAGTGGCTGACACTGCTGCTCAAGCACAGAGATGATCTGAGCGCCGGTCATAGGATACGTGACCAGAGTATTACCGAACGGCTGGAACGTAAATGCCTCACCGTACGTGACAACGCCATCACCTTCTCCAGCAGACTGCAGGTACCTCAAATCAGAGCGCACACCGCCGGGATTCATGAACGCGATCTGAGCACCGCTGGCAGAGGTCGCCCATAATTGAGCATCAGCAACCAGATTACCTGCCGGCGACTCAACGCCGCGATCTGAACCGTTTACGCCACCGCGATTGATATCGGCTGTGATCGTCCCTACCGGAGTGGTGCCGGCTGCATTAAAGAGCGGCTGCCATTTGGCAATGACCGCCGTGAGCGCCGGGTCGGGTGTCAGGGCAGCTTGAATGACGGTGTGGTTGGTCGAAGTGCTGAGGTCACGGCGGACATCCTGGGTCCGCTTGTCAAGCACGAGGTCCACTTCTGTAACGACACGGCCAAATGAGTAGGCGCTGGTTACTATGCGAGGCTGGCCATCCGAATCGGTAAGCATACAGTTATATGGTAAATGCGTATGACCCGTGATGATCGCGTCGATCTCGGGATCAAGCGCGTCATTGATCGCCACGATCGGGCCGGAGATGCCAACGCAGGCATCCACATCACCAGGAGGAGGCGTCTGAGAGCCCCCTTCATGTAGAAGCACAACGATGGCTTCGACTCCCTGAGCCTTGAGCATCGGAACAAGCGCGTTCGCTGTATCTGCCTCATCAAGGAATTCCCAGCCTTGAATACCGGAGGCAGCGACCAGAGTATCGGTCGCCTCGAGCGTCATGCCGATAAAACCGATCTTGACACCATCAAATTCATCAACCCAATATGGAGGCAATGGGGTTTCACCGGTGGTCTCGTGGACAACATTGGCAGCAAGCCATTTGAAATTTGCTCCTGCAAACGGCGCGGCTGGGAAGTAACAGCCGTCTATAGGATGGCATCCACCGTTCTGCATACGGAGAAGTTCCGTAACGCCTTCGTCAAACTCGTGGTTACCTACACTGGAAACATCGAGCTGCATTGCGTTCAAAGACTCAACGGACGGCTCATCGTGGAAGAGACCGGAGAATGCCGGAGAACCGCCTATAAGATCGCCTGCGGCAACGGTCAGACTGTGTTCATTACCGGCGCGTAACTCGCTGAGTTTTGCAGAGAGGAACTCTGCGCCCCCTGCCGGCGCGCCATCCAAAGTACCTGGTGTAGTCCTTTCCAGATGACCGTGGTAGTCATTGAATGCGAGTAACTGTAGATCGACGAGTTGATACGGAGGATCGATCAATGTGCCGCCGCCAAAATCATCCAGCACGGCATCCCTTGCGCCGCTGAACCATAAGCCGATATAGCCGCCTTTGTCATAATACGGCCAGGCGGTGATGTCGCGTGTGCCGAGCAATTCGCCATTGCGATACACTTCGACCATGCCATTCCCAAGAGCCCGGGCGCTGAAGGTATCACCATCTTCAAATGTTACAGGAATGTCATCGCCATACTTCTTCCATCCCTGAGGCCATTTCCACGTCCACACACTAACAGCATCATTGACCGCATCATAGGAAGCGAGAATGACGCCATCGCCCCATGTGCGTCTGCTTTGTGCCTTGAGCAGAAGGTTGTTTTCAATGGCATAATTATCTACGTGGACAAAGGTCACAAAGGCTTCCTGGTCTGCCCCGAACTTTTCCTTCCAATAAATATCGGTATTGGAGCCGTTATATCGAACGAGCAGTTGATTGTTCGATACGCGGTATCGGGATTTGTTGCCAGACCAATTTCCGCCAATACCGCCATTTGCCCGATTGAAGTCATCAAGCACGCTTATCCCTGCCGGATAGACTTCCTGCGCAGTCACCAGTGAAGGCAAAAGCAACATTGAAACTATCACAAGAACTAAAAACATACGAACGGTCTTTTTCATGCGAATCTCCTCTTAATATTTTAAACGGTTCAATATTTCTGGTGATTCATTCGGATTTCACTTTAGCCGGGAACCTCCTAGCATAAGGAAACTTTAACCTTGCAATTGCCTTACAGTACTTATTATACTGAATCAAAGGGAAAAATAATTAAAATGTAACCATTTCTAGGCTTGGCTTCTCGAACCGCTTCTCCTTATCTACATATTGCCCTATTTGTCATATCCACCACTATTTCTCCACGTAATACAACCGGATGTCAGGTTGCTGAAGGGAGCATACTCAACACATCTAACAACCTGATATTCCAATTCTCCCCGAACGAACACCAATACGCGGATTTACCCCCGCGTATGCCCGGACCGAGATCTGCAAGTTGTTTCCCACCTTTTCCGTCAGCAGAAACTTGATAGCGCAAGACGATCTGTCCGCTTTCCCAGTTGATGGAAGCAAGTCCCGCCTTTTCCGCGCGAAGCTTGACGCGCATCTGGTAGAACAGATTTTGAGTCATCTCAGGCAATTGACCGAAACGGTCTCTAAACTCGGATGCCAGCGCGTCTATCTCGGTTTCATCCCGCAGGTCCGCGATGCGGCGGTATAACTTCAACCGCAAATCTTGATCGCCAATGTAATCGGCAGGGATCCCGACAGCGAGGGGCAAGTCCACGTTGACGGGCATTGAGAGCGGTAGAAGATTGAAGGTTGACGGTTCGAAAATTGACAATATCTCGCTAGAACCTTCCTCTTGCATCTTCAAACTTGCAACCCTCAACCGTCTCACTGCATCTGCGAGCAACCTCGTATACAAATGAAAACCAACCGCCTGAATATGACCTGACTGACGTGTTCCGAGCAAGTCCCCGGCGCCACGGATCTCAAGATCTCGCATGGCGATTGAATAACCCGCGCCAAGTTGTGTGTTCTCGGCAATGACTTCGAGCCGTTGCTGCCCTTCTTGAGTCGGAGTCATCTTATTGTGGCGGAAAAAGTATGAGTAGGCACGGGCAGCTCCTCGTCCGACCCTGCCGCGCAGTTGATAGAGTTGAGCCAAGCCAAATGTGTCGGCACGGTCTACGATGAGTGTGTTTGCGTTTGGGATGTCCAACCCAGATTCAATGATAGTTGTTGATAACAATATATCCGTTTTACCATCGTTGAACCGATGCATCACAGAAGCCAATTGGGTTTCAGGCATCTGCCCGTGACCGATATCCACATCAGCCTCAGGAACAAGTTGATTGAGATGCGCCTTCATCGCTTCAATGGTTTGAACGCGGTTATGCACAAAGAAAATTTGCCCGCCGCGTTCGAGTTCGCGCAAGATCGCCTGACGCACCAACTTGGGCGAATATGGACCAACATGCGTGACGATGGGCAGACGCTCTTCAGGCGGCGTGTTGAGATTGGAAATATCACGTACCCCCGTCAACGCCATATACAACGTGCGCGGAATGGGCGTGGCAGTCAGCGTGAGCACATCAACCTCGGTGCGAAGTTGCTTGAGGTGCTCTTTATGTGTGACACCAAACCGCTGTTCTTCATCGATGATGACCAATCCAAGTTCTTTAAATTGCACGTCGCCAGAGATCAGACGATGCGTACCGATCACGATATCGATCTCGCCGATGGCAAGCCCATGCACGATGCTGGTCTGTTCGCGCGGTGTGCGAAAACGTGAAAGCATTTCCACCTTCACAGGGAACGCGGCAAGTCTTTGCAAAAATGTTTCGTAATGTTGCTGGGCTAACACAGTGGTTGGCACCAATATCGCAACCTGCTTTCCATCCATCACCGCCTTGAACGCAGCACGTAATGCAACCTCCGTTTTGCCGTAGCCCACGTCACCACACAACAAACGATCCATCGGGCGTGGCGCTTCCATGTCACGTTTGATATCTTTCAGCGCACGTGCCTGGTCTTCGGTCTCGACATACGGGAACGAATCTTCCAATTCCTTTTGCCACGCAGTATCAGGCTTGAACGCATATCCCTGCACCACGTTGCGCCGCGCATACAAGTCCAGCATATCCTGAGCGACTTCGATAACCGCCTGTTTGACGCGTCCCTTGCGCTCGTGCCACTCCTGCCCGCCCAAACGATCCAGCGCTGGCACAGCCCCTTCCGCGCCGACATAACGCGTCAACCTATCTGCTTGATGTACGGGCACGAACAACTGTCCCCCGCCGTTGTATTCCACGGCCAAAAACTCGCGAACATGATTATCG
>DNDO01000055.1:8859-14082 GCA_003484265.1 Anaerolineae bacterium | reverse complement strand
TCGGGTTCGCCTCTTCAAATATCAAATCAAATTCGTTTCGCAGTCGCTCGCCGCTCAACTCAGACAAAACATGTCTCGAATCTTCGTTGATCAACCTCAGCGTTTCAGGTTCGATCTCAAATCCATAGCGCACCGCATAACGGACCGCACGGAACATACGTGTGGGATCGTCAATAAATGATTTGGGATGGAGGACACGGATCAAACCCCGCTCGATGTCTGATCGCCCGTCGGCGACATCTACCAACTCCCCAAAATGGACACCATCAATACGCACCGCCAGGGCATTGACCGTGAAATCACGACGTCGCAGATCGACCTCTATCGAGGCACGTTTGACAGTCGGCAATGCGCCAGCGGTCGAATAAGTCTCCGTGCGTGTTGAAACGAAATCAAGATGAGGCGGGAGGCTATTTGCCGCGAGTACGGGGATACCCAATCTTTCGAAAGTTGATTCTGTCGGCGTCCATCGTGCAGTCCCAAATTTAGAATGGACCATTATTTTGCCCCCAAGTTTCCTCAGCAGGGATTCCGCCAATGCACCGGAATCCCCTTCTACGGTGAGGTCAAAGTCATTGATGGCGCGGCCAAGCAACAGGTCCCGTACTGAACCGCCGACGATGTATATGGGAAAACCAAGCCCGCCACCAATATCCGCAATAAAATTCAGCAGATGCCGATGGTTCACCGAAAGGGAGGATTCAAGCCGAGACTTTATATCCATTTTTACAACGAGCGAGGGTCAAAGACGTCACTCAAGCCGTCGCCGAACATATTCCACGCAATGCCAAATAACATGACAGCCAGCGTTGGCGGAAGGAAAACCCACCAATACGTGAGAAGGTTTCCGCCCGGACCGATGACCCAGTTGCGCCCCTGTGCAAGCATGGAACCCCAGACCGAGTCTCCTCCGATGTTGATGAACGTGAGCGTTGCCTGCGTTAGCACAACGCCACCGACATCACGCGCCGCCAGCACCATTGCAGGCGCAATGGAATTGGGAAGCAAGTGCCTGCGCATGACCCACAATGGGCTGCCGCCCAGGGCGCGAGCGGCTTGGACAAAATCCGTTCGACGCAGGGTCAGCACGATGGAGTTAACGAGGCGAGCGTAGGGCATCCACGAAAAGACGATCAGGCTCAGCATGAGCGGGTTGACGCTTTCAAGCAGTGTCTGTATCAGGGTTGCAGGACCCTTGATCTCGATCACCAAGCCATAATATTCTGACCTGAAAAAAATGCCGCCCATCGCGGTCACTGTTGCGGCGAAGAGCTGTTGCAGAAAAACCACGCCTGCAATGGGAGGGAAAGCCAGGAACGAATCGGCAACGCTCATTAACAATCCGCTTATTCGCTGGCTGACAGCGCCGGATAATGCTCCATAAAAAATACCGAAAAATGCAGTGCTGATCGTAACGATCAACCCGAATTTGAGCGCATCCCGTGCGCCCCACACAAGCGCGTGATAGACATCGATCCCGCGCGGCAACATGCCGAGAATTGCTATCTCATCCGGAGGTTGCGGTTCACCGCGTGTTGCCCGCCCAACCTGCATAAACGGACCTGGCTGTTTTGGGTCGTCAGGAGAAAGTGCAGGCGCAGCAATTGCTATACCAAAGAAGGTAAGGACGATCAGGAAGGCGATCCAGTTTTGAATACGGGAAAAGAAACGGCGAAACCTTCTCATGATCTCAATACCCCTTCGCGCACTCGCGGATCAAAAAACGCCTGCAACACATCCAGCACAAACATCAAAAGGAGAACCATGATTACGCTATACACGGCAAACCCCAGAGCGGCGGCAGAGTCGGGTATGCCGCTCATGGCTTTCACGATCACAGCCGACACGCCGTTGAAATCAAAAATGATCTCTGAAACGAAAACCCCGGTCACAATCGTCGCGGCTGAGAGGGTCATACTTGTCAGGGATGGCGATAGCATGTTATAAAACGCGTGGCTCCAGACAACCCGCCGCTCCCTCACGCCGCGCGCCTTCGCAGCCAGAATGTATTCCTTATCACGTTCGGCGATCATGGTCGAGCGAGTGACTCGTCCCAACGTTGCCCAATGATACAAGCTCAAGGTAAAGACCGGCATGGCAAGGTGTTTCCATGCGTCAGCAAAGATGTCGAGGCGTCCGTTCAACAAGCTGTCTATCGTTAACAACCCGGTGATCTGATTGAACGTGCCGTTTGAAAATTCCAGGCCGTAATTCAGGCTGATGCGCCCTGGTGCGAACCAGCCCAGATTAATATAAAACGCAGACAGTAAAACCATCGCTAATATGAACATGGGAGTGGATGTACTCAGGAAAGCCGTACCCCGAAATAGGCGGTCAAAAATCCCCGAGCGCCGCCACCCGGAGATCACTCCGCTTATGAGCCCGAGTGGTATCAGTAACAAAAGAGAATACAATGATAGCTCCAACGTAACCGGCGTCCGCTTGAGAAGAGCTGGCAAGACCTCCTCGTTCAAAGACTGGCTGAACCCCCATGTGCCATCGAACAACGAACCGACCCAATACGAATATTGCACAAGATAAGGGTCTCGTAAATGATAGCGTTCGATGATCTCTTCCTGAAACTTCTCCAACTGTGCATCCGTCAAATTTTGATTCATACGCGCCGGAAAGTACAACTGTGCCCTCGCCTCCGGAGGCGTGAGCATAACGCCGCCATATAAGACCAGAGTAATGACGATCAAAGAAACCGGGACGACCAAAAACCTGCGGATGATGAATTGAAGAAGAGGCGGCATGGGATAAATCTCCGCTTCAATTTTACCCGCAAAAGAATCCAATGTCGTGGAAATTTCAGGTATAATTTGCGCATGCTGAACCCGTTGCCGTCCCTCAACAAATTCACATCTGCCTGGTCTGGATAAGGTTCAGTTCATCACGTCAACTGACGGCTCCCAGATGCTGGCGAGCCGTTTTTATTTTAGTCGCGCCCCAACCCTCTACAAAGAGGAAGAGGGGAGAATAATTGACATGGATATAAAAGAACTCACCGAAGAAATGAACCGCCTCGTCCGCTCGAAAGGCTGGTACGACAAGGACACCAAACGCCCGCAGACGGCGCGCAACCTGGCGGTCTCCCTTTCGATAGAAGCGGCTGAGATTCTGGAACACTTTCAATTCTCCGAGGAGATCAGGGATAAGGATGAATTGGGAAGCGAAATCGCGGATGTGGCGTTATACCTCCTGCAACTCGCGTCCGTTTCAGGGATCGACCTGGAAGAAGCGGTGTTAAAAAAGATAGAAGTGAATAAAACGAGAACATGGGATAACGATACTGGTTGAGTAGTCGAACGCGTATCGAAACAGACGGCATTGGATTGAAATGAATATATCTGTATTTGGCGGTTCACAACCCAAAGAAGGCGACACAGCCTATACCGAAGCGCAAGAACTCGGCAGGCTGTTGGTTCAAAGCGGACATACCGTGCTTACAGGCGGCTACATCGGCACGATGGAAGCTGTCTCGCGCGGCGCGCATGAGGCTGGCGGACACGTCGTCGGTGTGACGTGTGAGGATATCGAAGCGTGGAGAGCCGTCAAACCAAATCAATGGGTGAAAGAGGAACGGCGCAAGAAAACGCTCATTGAACGGTTGCAAGCCCTGATAGAAGGATGCGATGCGGCGATAGCCCTCCCCGGTGGAGCAGGCACGGTGACCGAAGTCGCTTTGATGTGGAATTTGATGATCGTCGAGTCACTACCCCGCAGGCCGTTGATACTGATCGGGCATGGCTGGCAGTCCACGTTCGATCAGTTTTTCAAAGAGTTTGATGGATACATGACTGCGAATCAAAAGGAACTATTGAAATTCGCACAAGATGTGAATACTGCCGTTGAGATATTGAAATAATTCCCAACAAGCTGATAGAGATTGCTTTGGGCGGAAATCACCGCCATCGCAATGATCAAAAATAAAGAGGACAAAATGGCTGAAGAAAAATTACCCACCCGTGCAGAAGATTTTGCAGAATGGTACAACCAACTCGTTTTAAAAGCAGACCTTGCCGATTACGCGCCGGTGCGCGGATGCATGGTTGTCAAACCCTATGGCTGGGCGCTATGGGAAAATATCATGTCCTGGCTCGACAAGGAGTTCAAAGCGACAGGTCACGTCAACGCAGCATTCCCAACGTTAATTCCCGTTTCCTTCTTTGAAAAGGAAAAGGAACACGTGGAGGGCTTCGCCCCAGAACTTGCGGTCGTAACACACGGCGGCGGTCAGGAACTGGAAGAAAAACTGGCTGTGCGTCCCACTTCCGAAACCATAATCGGGCACATGTATTCCAAGTGGATCAAATCGTGGCGCGACCTGCCCATCCTGATCGTGCAATGGGGTTCTGTCCTTCGCTGGGAGTTGCGCACAAAGCTTTTTTTGCGCACTGCAGAGTTTTACTGGCACGAAGGTCACACTGCACATTCCACGGCAGAAGAAGCCAAAGAGGAGATGTACCGGATTCTCGATATTTACGAACGCTTCAGTGTTGAAGAAGCCGCGATCCCTGTCATCAAAGGTCTAAAGAGTGAAACCGAACGATTTGCGGGCGCGCACACTACAACATCCATCGAAGCAATGATGTGGGATAAAAAAGCGCTTCAATCCGGCACGTCGCATTATTTCAGCACAAACTTTGCCAAGGCGTTCGAAATTCAATTCCTAAACAAGGAAAACACACTGCAATATGCTGAGACCACCTCATGGGCGATCTCGTCACGCATCATCGGCGCGATGATCATGGTGCACGGTGACGATCAGGGGCTCGTGCTGCCTCCCCGCCTCGCGCCTATTCAGGCGGTCATCGTTCCCATCTTCAAAAAGGAAGATGAAAAAGCAAAAGTTATGGAGGTCGCCGATCGTATTTTCATGGAACTCAAAGCCGCAGGAATCCGCGTCAAAATGGATGACCGCGATAACGTCAGCAGTGGATTCAAATTCAACGATTGGGAGATGCGCGGCGTTCCCGTCCGCGTAGAGATCGGTCCCAAGGATGTCGAAAAGGAATCCGTTGCGCTTGCCCGCCGTGACAAGCCCGGCAGGGAAGGCAAATCCTTCGTACCTCAAGCGGGTCTCGCCTCGACTGTGAGCGGACTCCTCGTCGAAATACAGGCTTCACTCCTCGAGCGCGCCACTGAATACCGCGACGCCAACATCCATGAGCCCAAAGATTACGAAGAGTTGAAGAAAGTAGTTCAGGATGGGTGGGCGTT
>DNDO01000055.1:7153-8677 GCA_003484265.1 Anaerolineae bacterium | reverse complement strand
GTTCAGGATGGGTGGGCGTTCTCCTACTGGTGCGAATCAACAGAATGTGAAACCAAGGTCAAGGAAGAGGCGAAAGCCACGACGCGTAATATCCCTCTGAACCAACCTGAAGGTAAAGGCACCTGCATCGTTTGCGGAGAACCCTCCAAACGGAAAGTGTATTTCGCAAAAGCGTATTAATATTAGACATCGCCATTGCGAGGGAGCTATTGCACTTCGCCGGCAGCAATCTTTGTTTGTATTGGGGATTGCTTAGTCGCTGTCGCTCCTCGCAATGACGGCATAATACTCATGCCTGCCATAGACCTCGCCCGACTCAAAAAACAAACCGCGCACCTGGCTGACATCTTCGATCAGCCAACCGATTTTCTGCGCGAGCACCGTGAAATATTGGACTTCTACGTCAACCGCACATTGCGGAGTCAAGGGGTGGCGCCATCGTCTGTTCTTCCCACCTATCGAACACCAACTGTCGTATTGCGGCAGATCGAAACCGCACTCGGTCCTGTTGCGGAAAATAAGCCCATTCAAGCGCTTGAACTTGCTGATGCCCTTTGGGATGAAGGCTGGCTTGAGACACGCCTGCTCGCCGCTTTTTTGCTTGGGCGCATCCCGCCGCAGGAGGAAAGACTGCTCGCCCGGCTCACCGCCTGGACTCAAGCCGTCCGTGACCCGGAAGTGCGCGGTGCGCTGCTAACAACAAGTCTTACACGCTTGCGCAAAGAAACGCCCGATCTCTTCCTCATCCTCGTCAAGGAATGGCTGCATCCAGCGCGCCAGCGGATGTGGTCGAACGGCATTCAGGCAATCGTGCCGCTCGTGAATAACCCGGACTATGACAACCTGCCTCCCATCTTTGAGGTGGTCGAACCCATTATCAGGTCTTCACCCGCCGCATTACAATCGGATATGCGTGAACTGCTCACCGCCCTCTACAACGTATCACCCGATGAAACCTTATTTTTCATTTCACAAATATTGAAAAAAACAAAAAGCCCGCTCCCGGCGGTATCATTAAGGCGTATGTCGCGTGAACTTCCGGAAGCGTTGCAAATTAGCCTGCGTGAGATCCTCCAAATCAAAAAGTAGCAACACAACTGAACAACAAAGGAGTTGGTTATGTCCCTGTTCATCGTAAGAGCCACCGCGGGGGCGCTCATCCTCTTTTTGGGGCGCGAACTCAATTTTCTATTCGCCGCCGCGATGGCGGCATTCATTGGACTTCGCCTGATTCCCCTCCTGCCGACATCATGGCCATCATGGTCGGACTATGCCTTTATCGCCGCGCTTGGAATCGCCGCCGCAATACTCACTATAAGAGATAGAAAAGTTGGATATTACGTCACTGGCTTTTTAGTAGGCGGATATCTTTTCAATGAAATTTACGCGCCGGGCAGTCTGTTCATACCCATCCTGCCTTTCATTGTCGGCAGTGTGCTCGGAGCGGTAATCATTGGCATGCTTGGAGAATGGGGAATGATCATCATCTCCACCTTTATCGGCACTTACTTGATCTATGGAGTC
>DNDO01000055.1:4221-6985 GCA_003484265.1 Anaerolineae bacterium | reverse complement strand
GGCACATACTTGATCTATGGAGTCCTGCCGTTTGGCGGCACAGCCCGCACACTCGCTAGCGCCGGCATTTTCGTGGTTGGCGCACTGGCGCAGGTGCTCATTTATCAAATGCAGAAACATTCTGAGAGATAAGTAAGCCGTTTGAAAAATATGAACCCCAAACAGCAAATCTACTGGCACACAACGACCCAAATGCCTGGGTCTTCAAACACGATCGCTCCGCTGCCCAATAAAGCGGATGTGGCTGTCATCGGCGGCGGGTATACAGGACTAAGTGCCGCCCTGACTCTTGCAAAGAAGGGCGTCAGCGTTGCCGTACTTGAGGCGGAGACAATCGGCTGGGGCGCCAGTTCACGTAACGGCGGGATGACATTGACCGGACTTAAACTCCCAATGCAATCCGTCTTCAAAAAATTTGGGCGAGACACTGCAAAACAATTATTCCAGTGTTCGTTGGACTCGGTCAGCGCCGTGGAACGAATCGTTAAAGAAGAGAAAATCGATTGCGGTTTCGCCCGTTATGGTCACTTGCTTACAGCCAACAAACCAAGGCATTATCAGGCGTTAATTGAAGAAGTCGAATTCATGGACAGGGAGTTCGATCACAAGGTGAAACTTATCCCGCCAAACGAACAACAGACAGAGATCGGGTCACGCCTATTTCACGGCGGATTGCTAGATGAGGTCAGCGGCGGACTCAACCCCGCGCAGTATGTAACGGGGCTTGCGCATGCAGTGGAAAATGCCGGGGCGACGGTCCATGCCCAGGCGCGGGTAAACAAGATCGAGCGCAGGGAGGGTCGTTTTGTCCTCGAAACGGATAGAGGCTCGTTAACAGCAGAATCCGTTTTGGTGGGCACATCCGGTTATACGGGGAGTGTCACGAAGAGATTGCAGAGAAAAATCATCCCCATCGGGTCATACATCATCGCAACAGAAATGTTGAACGACGAACTGGCGAAAGAACTAATCCCGAAAGGACGCATGATCTTCGACTACAAACATTATCTGAATTATTTTCGACTGTGGAATAACCGCATGATCTTCGGCGGGCGCGCAGCATTCTTCCCTGAGACCGCCAGCATGATAAGGCGGAGTGCGGAGATACTAAGGCGCGAGATGATACAAGTGTATCCGCAACTCAAGGATGTAAAAGTTGAATACGTTTGGGGCGGCACGCTTGATTTTGCATTCGACAAGATGACGCATGTGGGCGAAGACAACGGCATTTATTATTCACTGGGTTATGCGGGACACGGTGTTGCGATGGCGACCTATCTGGGAGAGACAGTTGCAGAAGCGATGCTGAACGGGAACATCAAGGAGCATCCGTTCGCGCAGTTCAAATTCCCCTCCGCCCCGCTGGGACTTTACGATGGTCGTCCGTGGTTTTTGCCGTTCGCGGGCGCATGGCACAAGTTTTTGGACTGGGTGGAATAACTTTTTTGAAAAGTATTGGAAAGCGGAGTAAAATAACTTCATCGAATTTCATTTGGAGGAGTGATCATGGCTAAAAAACAAAGAGAAATGGAAGGCGACGTTTATTATCCGTCTGATGAAGTTGTGGCACAGGCGAACGCCAAAGACTGGGACGCGATGGCGGCAAGGGCATTGAAAGATCCGCAGTCATTCTGGGAAGCCGAAGCTAATGAACTGGAGTGGTTTCAAAAATGGGACAAAGTGCTTGATGATGCAAACAAGCCTTTCTTCAAATGGTTTGTGGGGGCGAAGACGAATATCGTTCACAACGCAATTGACCGGCATCTCAAGACTCACCGCAAGAACAAACTGGCTTTGATCTGGGAAAGCGAAGACGGGACAGATCACCGCACCTATTCGTATTTCGCCATGAACCGCGAAGTTTCGCGTTTTGCGAACATCATCAAGGCGATGGGCATCTCCAAGGGCGACCGCGTTACGATCTATATGGGGCGTATTCCTGAGATCATGTTTGCCATGCTGGCATGCGCGAAGATCGGCGCAATCCACTCTGTTGTGTTCGGCGGCTTTTCTGTGGATGCGTTGCAGGGTCGTATCGAAGACAGCCAGTCCAAACTCGTTATCACGATGGATAAGAGTTTTAACAACGGCAAAGTAATCCCGCTCAAACAGACCGTGGATGAAGCGCTCAAACGTTGCCCCAGTGTTGAAAATGTAATCGTCGTCAAACGTGTGGACGATAATATCCCGATGGAAGCCGGGCGCGACCACTGGTATCACAACTTGTGCGCACTCCCGATCGCCAACGGAAAATGCGCCACTGAAGTTCTCGACGCGGAAGACCCGCTTTATATCCTTTATACATCAGGCTCAACAGGGAAGCCCAAAGCCATCCTGCATACGCATGGCGGATACATGGTCGGTACGTACACAACGCTCAAGTATGTTTTTGACCTTAAGGATGAAGACCGCTGGTGGTGCGCAGCAGACCCGGGTTGGGTGACGGGACATTCCTATATCGTATATGGTCCACTGATCAATGGTGCGACTTCTTTCATGTTCGAAGGCGGTCCGACCTACCCATACCCGAACCGCTGGTGGCAGTGCGTTGAAAAATACGGGATCACTGTCCTATACACAGCCCCCACTGCCATCCGTGGATTGATGCGGTTTGGGGATGCCTGGCCCAACAAGCACGATCTTTCTTCCTTACGTCTGCTCGGCTCTGTCGGAGAACCGATCAACCCCGAAGCATGGAAGTGGTATCACAAGGTCATCGGCAAGGAGAAATGCCCGATCATGGATACCTGGTGGCAGACCGAGA
>DNDO01000055.1:0-3907 GCA_003484265.1 Anaerolineae bacterium | reverse complement strand
GGGATGTTCATGATCACGCCGACCCCGGTTGTTCCGCTCAAGCCCGGCTCTGGCACGCGTCCATTCTTTGGACAGGAGGCCGAGATCGTGGACGAAGAGGGCAAGCCTGTCGGCGACGATGCGGAAGGTTATCTGGTGTTGAAGAATCCGTGGCCATCGATGTTGAGGACGATCTACGGCGACCCTGACCGTTATGTCAGCCAATACTGGTCGAAGAACCCGGGCAAATACACCACCGGCGACTCAGCCAAGCGCGATAAAGACGGCTACTTCTGGATCATCGGGCGCGTGGACGATGTGCTCAAAGTTTCCGGTCATAGGCTTGGGACTGCAGAAGTCGAGTCGGCATTGGTCAGTCACCCAGATGTTGCCGAAGCCGCGGCAATCGGGCTTCCACATGAGGTCAAAGGACAGGGAATCCATTGCTTTGTTCTGCTTCGCACGGGAATAGTCGGAACACCTGACCTGGCGGAGGAATTGCGTCAGCACGTTGCTAAAACCATGGGAGCGATTGCCAGACCAGAAGAGATAAAATTCGCGGACAAACTCCCCAAAACCCGCTCCGGCAAGATCATGCGCCGTGTGCTGAAAGCGCGCGCGCAGGGTCTGCCTGAAGGCGATGTGAGTACACTGGAGGAATGACAGCCAGACTTCCGAAGTTATTGAAGACTTCGGAAGTCATTTGTTTATAACAAAAATGTAGATTTCACCTTAATAACCCAAAGTATAATAAACAGGATGGCACCGAGCAAGTATGAGAGCGAAGTCCTGCAATGGCAGGAAATGAAATATAACGAGCTAACCCGCGAGAATAGCTGGCTTGCGCTTACGGGCTTGTATTGGCTGAACGAGGGCAGGAACCTGATCGGTTCGAACTTGATGTGCGAGGTTATTTTGCCGGAGCGCGCGCCCACCTTTATTGGGGTCGCCGAACGTAAAGGAAAAACTGTCAGATTTATTGCGGCGGAAGGTCTTCAGGTGAAAGTCAACGGCCGCCTGGCTCAGAAGGCGATCCTAAGGTCCAACAGGGCAGCGAAGCCCACTTTCATTACATGGAACGAGACTCTGCGGATGGCGCTCCATCAACATGGGGGTAATTACGCCATTCGCGTTTGGGATAATGAGCGGCCAGAACGCTTTTCGCTCCCGCCCCGAAAATGGTTCCCGGTCAACAAGCATTTCCGCGTCCCTGGGCGTTATACACGATACTCACAATCACAACTTGTGGAGCATCCCGATACATTGGGCGAAACAGTGGATGACCGCGTGGACGGGTACGTGAAGTTTAAGTTTGAGGGCAAGACATATAAACTGGATGCGAGCGAATCCAAATCCGGCAAGCTATTTATCAGGTTCCGCGATGAGACCAGCAAAAAAGAAACCTACCCGCCAAGCAGATATTATTACACCGAGCCTATTAAAGAGGACGGCAAGGTGATCATCGATTTTAATTACTCGTACAGCCCGCCCTGTGCGTTTACGGAATTTGCCACCTGCATATTTGCGCCGCCGCAAAATAACCTGCCATTCCGCGTGGAGGCGGGGGAGATCTATCGCGGATAAATAATCATCCTGTCGAAAAGGAATCATTCGCAACATGGCAAATGAAGAATACATAAACAGCGTACTCAAATGGCGGCAGGAAGTGGATACCAACCTGCGCCGTGAAAACGGCTGGCTGGCACTGGCGGGTTTATTCTGGCTCCGAAAGGGTGAGAATATAATTGGATCGGATGCAGCCTGTGATATCCTGCTCCCCGAGCGAGCGCCCAAGCGGCTCGGAACACTTGACTTTGATGGCAACAATGTCACACTTAAGGTGGAGGCGGCTTTGCCGGTTGAAGTCAACGGCACGGCTACGAAAACCGCGCTGCTGGATGCAGATCAGGAGGATGTGCCCAGTTTCATCACCTTCAACGACATGCGTATGGTCGTTGTGCGCCGTTCAAAGGGAGTCGGTATTCGTTTGTGGGATAACACAAAAGAAGAGCGCCGCACTTTTCCGCCCCGTGAATGGTATCCAGTCAAAGAAGAGTTTCGCGTTCCTGCAACTTATACCCGCTATGAAGTGCCCAAAGTGGTGAAGATGCCCGACATCCTCGGCGCGATCCTCGACGAACGCATGGAAGGTTATATTACGTTTACATTGAACGGGCAGGATCACGAACTGCTCGTCAGCGAATTACCTGACCGCCGACTCTTCGTCCAATTTATGGATGGCACCAACAGCCACCCCACTTATCCTTCGGGACGATACACTTATACTGATTCTCACGAAGAAGGCATGTTGTTCATTGATTTCAACAAAGCTTATAGCCCGCCCTGCGCTTTTACTGATTATGCCACCTGCACCTTTCCGCCGGAGGAGAATCACCTAAAAATTGAGATCGAAGCCGGGGAAATATTCCCTGAACACCTGCATGGACATGAGCACTAAATAATTAAAAACCCGACCAATTGATGGTCGAGTTTTTAATTCAAGGGTGACCGCCATCAGGTGACCGCATTCAGAAAGAACTCAGGAACAAAAAATCCTCCGATGCCAAATCCCCACTTCAGCACACAACACACAACGAAGACCGCAATACCCAGGCCTAAAATAAAATAATCGCGCGGAGCATAATGCAGTTCTTTCAGCCACGTGCGTTTGTTTGTGTCGAACGCGCGCAGGTCCATTGCATCTATCACTTCCTCGCCCGTGACTGTGGACTGCATGACCACAGGAATGATCAGAGGAGCCAGTTTTTGAAGTTTGCCGACAACCCCGCCTTTGAGCTTATCCATTTCATACCCGCGTGCGCGTTGGGCGTCCATGGTAATGACAAAATCGCGCGCAAAGGTCGGCAGGAAGCGCATCGCCAGGTCCATCGTAAAAGAAACCTTGTCCGATGCACCCATCCGTTTGAATGCCGTCCCATAGATGTTTGGGTCCATCGTATATGGGATGGGAATGGCAAGGACCGCCATACAGATCATGCGCATCATTTGCGTAACGGCAAACCATACTTTGGACACGGTCACCGGCACCATCTTCCCGATCTCCGTGAAGGGGATAAAGAATGGGACGTTGAATAATACCGGTGAAGCAGGGTCAAGTACCGAGGAAGGACCGCCCCTGCCCGAAATCATCCCGTTCAGCCCGACGATGAAGAATACCAGAATGAAGATGTAGATAAAAGCCCGCCGCACATCCTTCCACGCGATCCGTGCCATTAGGTAAAGGGTCAGCGATAGGGCGAACACGGAAAAGATGATGCGGTAGTCCCATATCTCGGGGATGGTCAATGCAAAAATGATGCAGACCATGAAGATCAATCTGGTGCGCGGGTCCAAACGTTGGATGAACGTATTGCGGGGGCGGTACTTCCACGTGACAAGCATGTACTTAGCGGCCTCTCCTCGCAGCGACACCGGCAAAGGCTATCATCAATATCGGCAGGAGGACGATGGTCACAATAAAGTTGCCGGAAAAAGCAGGCACGAAGTAACCAACAAGCGCGGTATTAAAGTCGATACCGCCCACGAACATCTCCGTCAGCGATGCGAACAACATGCCGACCACAATGCCGATCGTACCCCATCCAATCGCTTTCATGATCTGGGGGCGGGCTTTGAAGTCGTTCATGGCAGCCATGATGAGCCCGGGGATCATTCCCATCAGTCCGTTGCCGAGGCTCCAGTGCCAGTAAAAACCCCAGCCAGAAAGCCCATCACCGATGGTGTTGCCGATGAAGCCCGCCAGCAACCCGACCCATGGACCATATGCAACGCCGAAGAAAATCAACACGGCAACTGCAGGGCGGAAGGTCACATTACCTGCTGCGGGGAGCGGGAAGATGTTGGTCGCCCATGAAAGCACACCATAGAGCGCCGCGCCGATGGCTGCGTACACAACCTGGCGGGTTCC
>DNDO01000132.1:4356-5222 GCA_003484265.1 Anaerolineae bacterium | reverse complement strand
TGCACAAAAAACCAAAATTCAAAGGCAGGGACGCATTCCCACAAAATAAACTCGAGTTCAGGCTCAGAAAAGCGCAGGATGGCAGATTGCAGTGGATGGACTCGCTCAAGAGCAGAATTCGCACGAGCCGTGAATTGGCGGTGCTGGGTTTGCCCGCCGCGCTGGGAATCGTTGTTTACCGTGACGAAATGCAAAGGTGTGGCGAAGGCAGCAATGGTTGCCACCCGCAATGGACGTATGCTTTTATTGGTTTGAACCTGTTGCTGCTTATTATTTCAGTCTGGAAGGAAAACAGGGACCGCGACGAAGACACAGACGAGAACAATGCAAAAATCCTTAAAACCAATGATCTTCATAAAGACAAGGATAAGAGGCGTCAACAGCTTAATCTGGCGACAACACAATCACGCATGAATGCTCTGCCATATTATCTGTTGATCGCCAACTCATCAATCGGTATCGTTGTAGTAGGATTTCTAAATTCGGGAGATTCGTCTATTGCTCTGATCGGCGCGGGCGGGCTGATCCTTACGCTGCTATCGCTTTGGACCTGCCTGCGCATTACGCGTACTTACATAAAATTCGTTGCCAGAGAAATGGGCGATTACCTGAAAGAGAAATCAAAATAATACACCTTGTTGCGGTATATCAGGTTTGATATCATCCCACGGCAACGGCGGAATTTCCACCGAACCAGCCACGCGTTGATGCAGTTCCTTGCACAAAACCGGCGCAAGCAAATTATCAGGCGAATGACAGAAAGCATAAACCTCTGCACCCTCTTTGATCTGCGAAGAAAAGTAACTCCCCCACTCATCCAAGAACGGAAGGTTAATATCCAGATCGGGATGACCAATATACCGGAC
>DNDO01000132.1:429-4007 GCA_003484265.1 Anaerolineae bacterium | reverse complement strand
AGCCTCGAGCAAACTCCCATAGGCCGATCCTGCAATACGCTTATCCCCTTGTAAATCCCTGATCGGACGCGTGTCAATCGTCACGCGCGCCATGTTGTGCTCGGTAAGCAATTTATCTATCGTTTCATCATGCGGGGACTCGAACCATTCCAGATGACGGACTTCGACGGCGAGGCGCACGTCACGAGGCCAATGGGAGAGAAAGGCTTGTAAGTCAGGCAGCAGGCTTGGGCTATACCGAGGCGGGAGTTGCAGGAACATCGGTCCGAGACGGGTACCGAGTTGCCGCATCACATCTGCAAATCCACGTGCCCTGTCAAACATATCCGCAAGTTTGCCTTCGTGACTGATTGCCTTGGGAACCTTGGGGCAGAAACGAAATGTCTCAGGCGTTTGCGCGACCCAATTCTCAAGTGTCTGCTGTGACGGGACGGCATAAAATGTCGTGTTACCTTCGATGTTCGTTAACCGTCTTGCATACTGAAAAAGATAATCAGCAGGTTTCGTCCCATTGGGATAGAAATTCCCCACCCAACCCTTGTACGACCAAACCGGACAACCTAGATACAACATGGAAATATTATAATGGCTGCAATTCAGGAATTACCGAAATCATTAGTGAAAAAGAAAATTCAAACCATAGATTTTATCGAGGACTTCATGCGTTGGGCGACCAAACGCAAGGACATCCACGCCGCTGCGTTGGTTGGCTCGTACGCAAGAGATACGGCAAACGAATCCTCTGATGTGGATCTTGTGATAATTGCGAACGACCCTGCAAAATATATATCCAGCAACGAATGGACCAGGGTGTTTGGCAAACCCATCACTAAAAAAATGGAAGATTTTGGCAATCTCATATCTCTGAGAGTCTGGTACGAAAGCGGACTTGAGATAGAGTTTGGATTTACCACCCGTGAGTGGGCAAAGACACCGCTTGACAAAGGAACAAAGCATGTCATCGAAGGCGGTATGAAGGTGCTTTTTGAAAAGGAAAAACTACTCAGTCCGCACGAGACGCCCACGCTTCGATCTCAACGCGATACATAGGAGCTGCCAACCCGGCAACGTAGACCAAAGTGCTGCAAGGTTTGTGCCCATCTAATTTGGAAAGGATAACATCGCGTCTTTTGGCTGGGTCGAAATCACCCACCAAATACCAATTGATCTTTATTATGTCTTTCACATCCATATTAGCCGCGTGTAAATTGTGGACGATATTGTCGAAGGCAATACCTAATTGCTCGTAAGGATCATCGGGTACTGCGCCATCCCGTGTCATTCCAACCTGACCTGAGATAACCAATAATCGTTCATCCCCTTTAATCTCGATGTGATGGACGTATGAGCCGACAGGTTCATGGATATTAGAGGGGTTTCGGAATTCTTTCATAAGTTGACTCCTTATTGGTTTCACAATACGAATATTATATAATGTGAATCATAATAAAACCACAACCAGCCTACACCTAGTGGTTCAGGTAGATGATGTAGTTTCCGAAGAATGGACCTAATACTCCCAAGAACAACGCAAGAATGGTCCGCAGTCTTTTGAAAGAATGAAAATTATTATCGGTGACTTCTTCGAGAAAAATTTTAAAGAATAACTATGAAAATAAACAATACCATCTACGTCAAAGATCCCAAAGAGTGGCGGATCTGGCTGAAGAAACATTACAAAACAGAGGACGAGATCTGGTTAATTTATCCCAAGAAAGCAACGGGCAAGGCGCGAATCGAATACAACGATGCCGTGGAGGAAGCCTTATGCTTCGGTTGGATTGACAGTATCAACAAGCGGCTGGACGACGATCACACCGTTCAACGGTTTTCTCCACGCAAGCAGAAAGCGAAATACTCCCAAGCCAATATCGAGCGTTTGCGGTATTTGGTTGCGAAGAAAAGAGTCATCAAGGAAGTTGCTGATACTTTGGGCGAACAAATGAGTGAGGAATTCATCATCCCAGCCAGCATATTGAATGCGATCAAGGCGAACAAAAAAGCCTGGAGAAATTTCCAATCGTTTTCGGATTCCTACATTCGGATTCGTATCGCCTACATTGAAAACGCACGCAAACGACCCGATGAATTCAAGAAGCGGTTACGGAACTTCATCCGAATGACGGAAAGGAACAAGATGTTTGGCTTCGGCGGGATCGAGAAACATTTCTAATTAAAAAACGTTTACGGCGATCGGGGGCAAGGACTCAAAGGCGGGCATAGCGAAGTAATAGCCCTGAAATAAAACGATACCTGCTTTTTTCAGCCACATATATTCATCCTTCTTTTCCACGCCTTCGGCCACAATATCGATCGAGAGCTTTTCACACATTTGCTGGACACCGGAAAATACGATCTGCTTGACACGATCATTTTGGATATTGGAGATCAAGTTTCTATCCAGCTTAATAAAATTCGGTTGGTATTTCACCAAAAGGTTCAGTCCGGAATGCCCCATGCCAAAATCATCGATCGCGGTTTTGAACCCAAAATCCTGTAATAGCCGCAAGTTTTGTAATAACACCCGTTGATCAGCCAAATTCTCTGTTTCTGTCACTTCAAAAATAACATTTTCGATGGGAAATCCGGTTTTCAAGGAGGATTTGAATGTGGCTGTAATATTCATATCCAATTGATAGAGTATGTGGGTGGAGAGGTTGATGTTCAAATTCTTTCGTAACTTCAAGCGACCTGCCATTTCGAGAATCTTCCGTCGGCAAATTTCATCGAAGATAACCGAATCTTTAACAAGTGGATGGAGGAGGATCGAGCTGGCAGATTCCCCCTTTGGGCCACGAATGAGAGCCTCGAAGGAACTGATCTCTTGTTTCTGAGAATCAACGATCGGTTGAAACGCATAACTGAAATTGAGGTCGATTACCCCTTTTGTTTTGGGAATCGGATCATTGAACCTGGTGTTGGTTGTTCGTATCATGACTTACCTCCAAAAGAGATCAATTTTCATACCCATTTGGGTTGAATAAATTAATTATTTGAACTACTAATATGTATAACGTGGAAATTAGTATTATGTTATGAGGAAATTCGAATAACTGCACCATGTATCCATTACCTTGTGCAAATATCCTTCAATTCAGGCTCTAGAAGCCATACGTCTTACTAATATGCGTTTCTATCCCGTCCCCGTTGAAAACCTTCTGACCTTCTGCGTTTTCGACCTAGAATTCATCATCGAAAGAGATTAATTATTGGCGAATTCAGCTCAATATTTGGATTAAAAGAGATACACGATATTAAGTCTAAATTGGCGGTTTATGGCGGTAAAAAATCTGGAATTTGCGGGGTAAACATGCAATACTCACAATGACTTGCTCTAATCAGGGCAAGCATTTATTAGCTAAAGGAGTATTATCATGAAAGGCTTATCTATCATCTTGCTCGCGGTGTTCCTTGTAGGTTGCGGGTCATCGGCGTAAGAAATAACTGCAACTGCAGCCATGGCTCAAACACAAACTCAAACCGCCGCACCAACAATTTCACCAACGCTAACGCCCACACTTACTCCAACTTCAACTTTCACACCCAGCCCAACTTTTACATCGACCATCTCATCAACA
>DNDO01000132.1:0-153 GCA_003484265.1 Anaerolineae bacterium | reverse complement strand
AAACGGGAACAACATACTCCACGATGCCCCAGGTAGTGAGCCTGTTGGAATGCCAGAAAATGGAGAGTCTGCATACTTTAATAGTTTGGCTGGATTCGTAATGCAGCTGGGTATCGGATCAATAAAAGCCGAGTCGCTTCTATTCCTCGAGAA